>JABCYT010000353.1 GCA_013290035.1 Alphaproteobacteria bacterium | reverse complement strand
TTCAGAGCCGATTTCCGGCCCCTTTGGAACTGAATGGCCGGCGCAACAGGGCCGGGGATATACAGGTGCCGCCGGGCGGGGACAAGCATGTCATATGCCTCCCCAGCGAAGCTGGGGAGGTGGCCCGGAGGGCCGGAGGGGTCAGGGGCAGCCTGAGCTTCCGACCCCTCCGCCTCCACGCCTGCGGCGCTCCGGCACCTCCCCCCTGCGTGGGGAGGATATGATTGTTGTCGCAGGCCAAACTGCCCTGTAGACCGGCCGAACCCATGAGCGATTCAGCCTTCGAAAGCTTGGCCGACAGCCTGCTCGCCGCCCTCGAGGAGGGAATAGGCCCCCATGCCGATGCCGAGCTGCAGGGCGGCGTGCTGACGGTCGAGGGCAGTGACGGCACCTGGCTCGTCAACAAACATGCACCTACCCAGCAGATCTGGCTGAGTTCGCCGCAAAGCGGGGCGCGGCACTATGCCTATGACACGGGCTCGGGCCAGTGGAAGGATACGCGGGGCGGGCCGGATCTGATCGCCCATCTGTCGGGCGAACTCGGCGTCCCGCTGACATGGCATCCGCAATGAACCGGTTCAGCGGCCTCAACCTGCTTGGCCCCTATCTCAGGCCCTATCGCGGCCGGGTGGCGCTGGCGCTGCTGTCGCTTCTGGTGGCGGCCGGCACGGTGCTGGCCTTCGGCGCCTGCCTGCGCGCCCTGATCGATCGCGGCTTCGCCCAGGGCCGGCCCGATGTCCTGAACTACGCGCTGGCCTCGCTGCTCGCCGTGGCGCTGGTGCTGGCGATCGCCTCGGGCGCGCGCTTCTACCTGGTCTCGTGGCTGGGCGAGCGCGTGGTGGGCGACCTGCGGCGCGACCTGTTCGCCCATGTCATACGGCTGGGCCCGGCCTGGTTCGAGATCAAGCGTTCCGGTGACGTCATGAGCCGCATCTCGGCCGACGCGCAGCTGATCGAGCAGGTCATCGGCTCGTCGGCTTCGGTGGCGCTGCGCAACACGCTGATGTGCATCGGCGGCGTGGCCATGCTGGTGATCACCAACCCCAAGCTGGCGCTCCTGGTGCTGGCCGTGGTGCCGCTCGTCGTGGCGCCGATCATCCTGTTCGGCCGCAAGGTCCGCGCGCTGTCGCGCGAGGCGCAGGCGCGCATGGCCGACATGGTGTCGGAAGGCGGCGAGACGCTCGACGCGGTGCGCACGGTGCAGGCCTTCGCCCAGGAAGACCGCGCCGCCCGGCGCTTCGGCGAGGCGACGGAACGCACTTTCGCCGCCGCCTGCAAGCGGATCGCCCGCCGCGCCGTCATGACGACGCTGGTGATCTTCATCGTCTTCGCCGCGGTCGGCTTCCTGCTGTGGATGGGCGGCCACGACGTGATCAGCGGACGCATCAGCGCCGGCGATCTGTCGGCCTTCGTCTTCTATGCGGTGCTGGTGGCGAGCTCGGGCGGCGCCATCAGCGAGACCATCGGCGACCTGCAGCGCGCCGCCGGTGCCGCCGAGCGCCTGGCCGAGCTTGGCGCCGAACCGGCCGTCATCGTCGAAGCCGCCAGTCCCAAGCTGTTGCCCAAGCCGCTGCAGGGCAGCGTGCGCTTCGAGGCGGTTTCGTTCCGCTATCCGACGCGACCCGATTCGCTGGCGCTCGATCGCTTCGACCTCGGCGTCACGCCGGGCGAGACCGTGGCTATCGTCGGTCCCTCGGGGGCGGGCAAGACCACGGTCTTCAATTTGCTGCTGCGCTTCTACGATCCGGAAGCCGGCACGATCCGCGTCGACGGAGTCGATATCCGCGATCTGCGTTTTGCCGACCTGCGCAGGGCGCTCGCCATCGTGCCGCAGGAGCCGGTGCTGTTCACGACGTCGGTCGCCGACAATATCCGCTACGGGCGCCCCGACGCCTCCGATGCCGACGTCCGCGCCGCCGCGGAGGCCGCCTCGGCGCTGGGCTTCATCGAGACCTTGCCGCAGGGCTTTGACACCCATCTCGGCGCCCGCGGCGTGCGCCTGTCGGGCGGCCAGCGCCAGAGAATCGCCATTGCCCGCGCACTGCTCTGCGACCCCGCCATCCTGCTGCTCGACGAGGCGACCAGCGCGCTCGACGCCGAGAGCGAACTGGCCGTCCAGCAGGCGCTCGACCGGCTGATGCACAAGCGCACGACCCTGGTGATCGCCCACCGCCTGGCGACGGTGCAGAAGGCCGACCGCATCGTGGTGGTCGACCACGGCCGGGTGGTCGATGTCGGCCGCCATGCCGATCTCGTGCGCCGCGACGGGCTCTATGCCCGCCTGGCCGAGCTGCAGTTCAACCTCTCGGCTGCGGCGAGCTGACGGTTCGATCCCAACGCATTGAAAAAATTGGCTAATCGGGCTCGAACAGCTTCAAGGCCTAAGTTGAAGCGATACTTTAAGTCCGGACATAATTTTCTTGAATATCAGGACTCTATTTCATAGAGTTCATCCATATTTCTGCCGTGTTTTTCCCGATCACCAAAGGCTTCGCCATGTTCATCCAGCTTCATTCCCAGCGAACCCGCCAGCGTGATGCGTTCAGCCGTCTGGCCGACTGGTGGCCGGCGGCCCTGATCGGCCTCGTGGCGCTGCTGGGCGCTCTGCCCGACAGCAACGCGCAGACGCTTCTGGGTCTTTAGGCCTTATTGGACCGCGGGCCTCCAGGCCCGCCCAGGGCGGTCTTTGACCGGAGAGCCAGAGGCTCTGGCCGGCGACACTCGCGCCCACTGCCGCACCCGCGTCCGTTGAAACCGCAGTTCCGGCAAGCAAGCCTGCGGCGTTCAGCGTTGCCGGTTTTGTTATAACTAGTTATAACATCGACATGAAGGTCGCTATTCGACGCATCGGCAACTCTTTGGGAATCATTGTCCCCAAACCGGTCCTCGAGGCCTGGGGAGTCGGTGAAGGCGACCGCCTCGAGCTGACAGCGCAGGGCCTGCGTCCGGCCGCGCGCCCCGGCCTGCGGCATGAGGCACTGGACGAGCTCAAGCGGTCGATCGCTCTGGCCGTCGTGCGGCAGTTCGGCCCCCGCGAAATTCGGGCGCAGATCCTGGCCAACCTTCATCGCTGGCGTCGGCAGGGCGCGTGGGTGTCGGCGTATGACGAATGGCGGGACATCGCCACGCGCGCCGACGACGGCGAGCTCTTCGCGGCGATGTTGGGGCGCGACGACAATGCCATGAGATTGCGCCAGTCGATGCCGTTCGTCGGCCTGCTGTCCCAGGCCGAGGTGAGGCGACTCCATGAAGAAGCAGCAGGTTGACCACGTTCTGCGGGCGGCGGGACGGATCACGGGCGAGAAGCAGTTCGTGATCATCGGCAGCCAGTCACTGCATGGAAAATACCCCGACCTGGCCGACGCCATCGTCAGGTCGGCGGAGGTCGATCTGATTGCATCGAGCAAGCCCGACCGGACAGAATTCCTCAACGAGATCGGCGTCGATTCGCCCTTTCACCAGCAGTTCGGTTACTACGCCGATCCGGTCGATGCGACGACGGCGACACTGCCCAGGGGCTGGAGGAACCGGCTTGTGCATCTGCCGCCGGGGGATACGGAAGGGGTCATGGGTCTGTGTCTGGATCCGCACGATCTTGCGATTGCGAAATACGTCGCCCGCCGCGAGAAGGACATCGTCTTCACGCGCGAACTCGCCCGCCAGGGCCTCGTCTTCCGTGATCGATTGCTGGCCCTGCTCGATCAAACCCCCGTCGCGGCAGAGCTGCGCGAGCGTATTCGTGCGGACATTGCCAAGGATTTCGAAGCCAGGGATTTCGAATCGTCTGCGAAAGTTCGTGATCCGTGACAACTAGCGACGACTGCCCTTGCGCTCGGCATCCAGCCGCCGCAGTTCGCGGCGCATGATCTTGCCCGTCGTGGTGAGGGGCAACTCGCCCACGAATTCGACTTCGCGCGGATATTCGTGCGCGGCGAGCCGGGTCTTCACGAAGCTCGCCAGATCGACCTTGAGCGCCTCGGTGGCGGCAATCTCGGGCCTGAGCTGCACGAAAGCCTTCACGATCTCCGTGCGCACCTTGTCCGGCACGCCCACCACGCCGACCATGGCGACGGCGGGGTGCTTCATCAGGCATTCCTCGATCTCGCCCGGGCCGATGCGGTAGCCGCCCGAGGTGATGACGTCGTCGTCGCGGCTCTTGAAGAAGACGTAGCCCTGCTCGTCGATGCGGCCGAGGTCGCCGGTCAGCAGCCAGTCGCCGGCATACTTGGCGGCGGTGGCCGCGGGATTGCGCCAGTATTCCAGCATGACGATGGGATCGTGCCGCCAGCCGGCGATCTGGCCTTCCTCGCCGGGCGGCAGGACGCGGCCGTCGGCATCGACGATGGCGACCTTGCGGCCGGGGCAGGCGCGGCCGCACGAGCCCGGCCGCACCTCGAACCAGTCGGGCGAGTTCAAGAGCATCAGGTTCATCTCGGTCTGGCCGTAGCCTTCCGAGATGGTCGTGCCGAACGTGTCGCGGCCCCACGCCAGCAATTCCTCGCCCATCGCCTCGCCGCCGGTGCAGATGGCGCGCACGTCGTAGCGCCAGCGTTCGCGCGGGCTGGCGACCTGCCGCATCATCTTGAGGGCGGTCGGCGGGATGAAGCCGACGCCGATCTTGTGCCTTTCGAGGAGCGCGAAGGCGCGCTCGGGATCGAACTTGGCGAAGCGATGCGCCACCACCGGCGTGCCGTAGAACCAGGCCGGGAACAGCGCGTCGTAGAGGCCGGCGATCCACGCCCATTCGGCCGGCGTCCACATCACCTCGTTGCCGCGCGGCCAGTGGCTCAGCCACTGCTCGACCGGCGGCACCGAGCCCAGCATCACGCGATGGGCATGCAGCGCGCCCTTGGGTTGGCCGGTCGTGCCGGACGTGTAGATCAAGAGCGCCGGATCCTCGGCCG
>JABCYT010000352.1 GCA_013290035.1 Alphaproteobacteria bacterium | reverse complement strand
CGAAAGGATTTTCACGACAATGGGCTGCGTGGGGGGCTGCGTGGGGGGCTGCGCGGACCGGACGACGACAGTTCGGGCGCGACCAGCGCGCTCTGGCGCTCGATCGCCTTCTGATCGCGCGGCGCAGGGCTACCGCCCGCTGCAGGCGGCGGCGGGACGGTCGCAGCCTGGCGCAGGCGCTGGACCTCGCGGTCGAGACGGGCCGCCTCGCCGCCCGCCTCGCGCGCGCGCCGACGATGATGGCGTGCCGCCCACCAGCCCATGCCGAGCCCGACCAGCACGCCCAGCAACAGCAGTCCCACCACCAGCAGGTAGACCGGCATCACAACGACATGCGGCAGAGGCCACAGGGTGAGCTGCACGAGCTGGGTGTTGCTGACCGCGATCAGCACGCCCAGCAGGACGAAGAGCACGAACAGCGTGCGGGACAGGATCTTCATGCGGAGCGCAGCATGGCACAGCGCGGCAGAGGGAAGCGAGGCGTCGCTACTTCTTGTCGCCCGGCGGTTCGGCCGGCGTCAGGCCCGCGGCGCGCGCGGCTTCCTTGTTGAGGCGGTCGCGCAGGTCCTTGCCGGTCTTGAAGTAGGGCACGCGCTTGGACGCCACCGCGACCTGCTCGCCGGTGCGCGGATTGCGGCCGGTCCGGGGTTCGCGCTTCTTCACCGAGAACGCCCCGAAGCCGCGCAATTCCACGCGGTGCCCACCGGCCAGGGCCTTGGAGATTTCGTCGAAGACCGTGGCCACGATCCGCTCGACATCCCTTTGATAGAGATGGGGATTCCGGGCCGCCAGGCGGGCGATCAGCTCCGACTTGGTCATTGCCGTGACAATAAAGCAAAAAACCTAGGCGTTCAAGCCTAAGCCATTGAATCAAAAAGGAAAGGCGCCCAGAGGGCGCCCCGAGCGAAGCCGAGGGGGCTTCTCTTCTCTAAAACGCGGCCAATTGTGGAGAGAAGATCCCTCCGCTCCGCCCTTCGGGCTCCGGTCGGGACGACGGCGACAAAAAAGGCCGGCCCTCGCAGGCCGGCCTTTTCGATTGTCGCCGTCGCCTTATTTCTCTTCGCTCTCGTCCTTCTTCTGGGCCCGGCTGAGCGCCGCCCCCAGGATGTCGCCCAGGCTGGCGCCCGAGTCGGACGAGCCGAAATCGGCCATCGCCTTCTTCTCCTCGTCGAGCTCGCGCGCCTTGACCGACAGCACGACCCGGCGCGAGGCCTTGTCGATGTTGGTGATCTTGGCGTCGAGCTTGTCGCCGATCGCATAACGGTCGGGCCGCTGCTCGGAGCGGTCGCGCGAAAGCTCGGACTTGCGGATGAAGCCCGGGATGCCTTCCTTGACCGTGACGTCGATGCCGTTGTCCTGGATGCCGGCCACGATGACGGTGACGACCTCGCCCTTCTTGATGTCGGCGCCGACCTTCTCGAACGGATCGTTCTCGAGCTGCTTGATGCCGAGCGAGATGCGCTCCTTGTCGATGTCGACGTCGAGGACCTTGACCTTGACCTGGTCGCCCTTCTTGTAGTCGCGGATCGCCTCGTCGCCGGCCTTGTCCCACGACAGGTCCGAAAGATGGACCATGCCGTCGATGTCGCCGGGCAGGCCGACGAACAGGCCGAACTCGGTGATGTTGCGGACCTCGCCCTCGAGCTCGGTGCCGCCGGGGAACTTCTCGGCGAAGCTCTCCCACGGGTTGGCCATGCACTGCTTGAGGCCCAGCGAGATGCGGCGCTTGGACATGTCAACGTCGAGCACCATCACTTCGACCTCCTGCGAGGTCGAAACGATCTTGCCCGGATGGACGTTCTTCTTGGTCCAGCTCATCTCCGAGACGTGCACCAGACCCTCGACGCCCGGCTCCAGCTCGACGAAGGCGCCGTAGTCGGTGATGTTGGTGACCCGGCCCTTGAGCTTCAGCCCGACCGGGTACTTGGCGCCCGCGCCGTCCCACGGATCGCTCATCAGCTGCTTCATGCCGAGCGAGATGCGCTGCGTCTCGGGGTTGAAGCGGATGACCTGCACCTTGACCTGCTGGCCGATGGTGAGGGCTTCCGACGGATGGTTGATGCGCTTCCAGGCGATGTCGGTGACATGCAGCAGCCCGTCGACGCCGCCCAGATCCACGAAGGCGCCGTAGTCGGTGATATTCTTGACCACGCCGTCCAGCACCTGGCCCTCCGACAGCGCGCCCATCAGGCGCGTACGGTCCTCGGCGCGGGTCTCTTCCATGACGGCGCGACGCGACACGACGATATTGCCGCGGCGGCGGTCCATCTTGAGGATGGCGAACTGCTGGGCCTGGCCCATCAGCGGGCCGACATCGCGCACCGGGCGGACGTCGACCTGGCTGCCCGGCAGGAAGGCCACGGCGCCCGAGAGATCGACAGTGAAGCCGCCTTTGACCCGACCGAAGATCGTGCCCATGACGCGCTCTTGATCGTTGAATGCCTTCTCGAGAAGGGTCCAGGCTTCCTCGCGGCGCGCCTTGTCGCGCGACAGGACAGCCTCGCCTTCCTTGTTCTCCATGCGATCGACGAAGATGTCGATCACGTCGCCTTCCTTCACTTCCGGCGCGCCCGTTCCGTTGGCGAATTCGCGCAGGGCGACACGGCCTTCGGACTTGAGGCCGACATCGATGGTGACGAAATCGTTGGCGATGCGAATGACCGTGCCTTTGACGACCGATCCTTCGAAACTCGTCGAACCGCCCAGCGATTCGTCGAGGAGTGCTGCAAATTCTGAACTCGAGGTATCGTTCTCGGGTTTACGTAGGGCGCTGCCCTTGGCCATGAACTACTCTCCTTCTTCGATCCCGGGCGAGACTGCCGCCCGTCGGCCAACCGGTTAAGTCCGGCGGATCCACTGCCTTTGCGAAAACACCGACGCCCGGACGACACGCCCGTTCGCAATCGCCGCTGAAAGTCTTCGATCCGCCGGCGGCGATTTACGGCCCGGAGGATCGAAAGCCCTTGCGCGTGATGAACGCCAAGGCGGCGGCGAAGGCCGCATCGGCATCCATGTCGCTGGTATCGAGAAGGTAAGCATCGGGTGCGGCTTTCGAAGGGGCAGCCGCCCGTTCGCTGTCGCGACGGTCCCGCTCCGCCATCTCGGCAAGAACGCGCGGTTTTATAGTGTCGGCTCCGCGTTCGCGCAACTCCCGGTACCGGCGTTCGGCCCGGGCCTCCGGGCTTGCCGTCACGAAGAGCTTTATCGCTGCGTCAGGGCAGATCACCGTGCCGATGTCGCGCCCATCGAGCACGGCTCCGGACGCCTGAGATGCGAATTTTTTCTGGAAATTCAAGAGGTTGGCCCGAACCTCCGGGATCGCGGCCACCTTCGACCCGGCCTGGCCGGCCTGGTCGGTGCGGAGCTCGGGATTGTCGAGGTCGCTCGCCTGCAGGGCAGCCGCGATTTCGGCGGGCGGGCGCCGGGCCCGCTCCGCCGACCAGCCGACCGCCCGATAGAGCAGGCCGGTGTCGAGATGAGGCAGGCCGAAATGGGCGGCGAGGCGCTTGGCCAGCGTGCCCTTGCCGGAAGCGGAGGGGCCGTCGATGGCAATGACCCGCGAAGCGCTCACGCCGCCTCGACGTCCGGTCCGATTCGGCCGCCGAGCCCGTTCATCAGCTGGGCGAAGCCCGGAAAGCTGGTGTCGATCGTCGCGCCGTCGTCGATCGCGACCGCTTCGCGCGCGGCGAGGCCCAGCACCAGGAACGACATGGCGATGCGGTGGTCGAGATGCGTCGCCACCAGGCCGCCGCCGGCCGGCGCTGCACCGGTGCCGTGCACGGTGAGCGTGTCGGCGCCCATCTCGTGCTTCACGCCGTTGGCCAAAAGCCCCGCGGCGACGCTGGCCAGCCGGTCGCTCTCCTTGGCGCGCAGCTCGGCCAGGCCCAGCATGCGCGTCGTGCCCCGGGCGCACGCGGCGGCGACGGCCAGGATGGGATATTCGTCGATCATCGTCGGCGCGCGCTCGGCCGGCACCTCGACTCCCTTGAGCACGGAGCCTTTGACGTGGAGGTCGGCCACCGGCTCGCCGCCGACCTCGCGTTCGTTCTCGAGGACGATGTCGGCGCCCATGTCGCGCAGGGTCTGGTAGAGGCCGGCGCGCAACGGATTGAGCCCGACATTCTCGACCGTGATGTCGCTGCCCGGCCGGATCGCCGCCGCCACGACGGCGAAGGCGGCCGACGACGGATCGCCCGGCACGACGATGTCGCGGCCCAGAAGCTCGGGCCAGCCGACGACGGTGATGCGCTTGCCGCCGCCCCCCAACTCCCCAGGGGCGGCGGGCGCCACCCGCACTTCGGCGCCGAAATGGCGCAGCATGCGCTCGGTGTGGTCGCGCGTGGCGTGGGGCTCGATCACCGTGGTCTCGCCCGCGGTGTTGAGGCCGGCCAGCAGGATGGCGCTCTTGACCTGCGCCGAGGCGACCGGCAGGCGGTACTCGATGGGCACCATCTCGTCGGTGCCGATGATGGCGAGCGGCATGCGCCCGCCGTCGCGCGCCTCGAAGCGCGCGCCCATGCGCGACAGCGGCTCGATGACCCGCTGCATCGGCCGCTGCCGCAGCGAGGCATCGCCGGTCATGAAGCTGGTGAAGGGCTGGCTCGCCAAAATGCCCGAAAGCAGGCGCGCCGCGGTGCCGGAATTGCCGAGATCCAGCACGTCGCTAGGCTCGCGGCCACCGCCCACCCCGAAGCCGCGGATCCGCCAGGTGCCGCTCTCGCGTTCATGCGCGACCTCGGCTCCGAGGGCGCGCAGCGCCGCTGCCGTGCACAGCACGTCCTCGCCCTCGAGCAGGCCGCGCACGGTGGTCTCGCCCAGCGCCAGCGCGCCGAACATCAGCGCGCGGTGGGAAACCGATTTGTCGCCGGGCGCGCGGACACGGCCTTTCAGGCAGGCGACGGGGCGGGCGAC
>JABCYT010000351.1 GCA_013290035.1 Alphaproteobacteria bacterium | reverse complement strand
TCCTGCTTGTCGAGCGTGGCCAGGTAACGCCGTTGCAGGTCGCTGTTGGCCGGCACGCGCGCGAGGTTGTCGCGCAAGCGGGCCTGCTCCTGGACGATCTGCTGACGCTCGGCATCGGCCTGCGCCGCCTTGCGTTGCACATCGGCGACGGCGCCCTGCAGCTGCAGCACCTTGGTGAGCGCCTCGCGCGTCCTGGCGTCGAACTCGCGGGCCTGGGCATAGACCCGGATCTGGTCGGCCGCTGTATCGACCAGGCGCAGCTCCTGCTGTTGCGTCTGCTCCTGCACCACCTCGAAAGTCTGGGTCTGGTCGCCGCCGGGAAGCTCAAACGGGATGCGGTAGTTGCCCTCGCTCAGCTCGACGGTCTTGGGATCCGGCTTGACCAGGGTCCAGCCCGGCAGCCGGCGTTGCACGACGATGAGCTGGCGCGGCTCCTTGGCGGGGCCGCGCACGCGATAGGTCATGGTCTGCCGGATGATCCTCGACACGCGCAGCGCCCCCTGCGCGATCGCGCCGGTGGCGATGCCGTCGGTCTGCGCGGCGTCGCGCTCGACCGTGATCTTCTCGTCGAGCGCATAGGCCAGCAGCCGCGTCTCGCCGATCGGGAAGCCCGACAGGCGGGCATCGCCGACATAGGCCACGTAGCCCGCTTTGTCGCGCTCGTAGAGCGTGATGATGCCGGGCGGTAGGCCCGAGTCGCCGTCGTTGCTGAGTCGGATCGCCGCCAGCGGATTGCGCGCCGCCGTCTCGGCCTGATAAAGCGCCAGCCGCTGCGCCGGCACCTCGCGGTCGATGATCGGGATCGAGAGCGTGCGGCCATTGTCGACGCTCACGGCGCGTGGAACCTTGAAGACGACTTGCGTCGCCGCATCGGTGGCCTCGACTTGGTCGGCGGCGCCGGCCACGATCGCTGGCGGGGCGGCTGTCGCGGCCAGCGCGCGCTCCTGCTGCGGCCGGTACTGCGGCGCGCCGGCCGGCGGCGGTGGCGGTGCCGCCTTGGCGGCCTCGACGCCGCCGCGGTCGACGCCGGGCATCAGCCGCCCGGCGACTTCGACGGGAATCTCGGGACGCTTGACGTAGTAGGCCTCATAGAGCGCCTGGTGGAACGCCACGGGCCGGCCCGACACTAGGGTGAGCTCGATGTCCTTCCAGTCCTGGCCGCTCAGATTCTCGACCGTCGCCCAGCCCTGCAAGGCAGCCTTCGGCGACGCGGGATCGCCCGGCAGGGTCAGGCGGTACGACGCCTTCCACACCGGCACCTCGACGATATAGGCCACGCGTACCGTGCGCTTACCCTGGCCGCGCGTCGTGAGTTCGAGCGTGCGGGCGTCCTTGGCGCGGTTGGTTTGGAGGGCCATGAGGGCCTGGGCGACCTTGTCGCGCAAGGCTTGGTCGGCGAATTGCAGGTTCTCGGCGTCCTCAAGGATGAACTGCTGCAGGCCGCGATCGGTCAGCAGCGTGACCCGCGTGCGCTTGGTGGTGGCCTTGCCGTCGTTCGTCGTGACGGTCTCGTCCTGCACCGACACAATGCGGCCGCTGATCGATCGGCTGCCGCCGACCGTGATCTCCGCACCCTTCAGCGTGGCCAGAAGATCGGCGGGAGAGCCGAGCGAGTCCTGGTCGAACGGCAGATCCTTGAAGGCCTGGGCGAGCGGTTCGCGTCCGGGCAGGCTGAGACTGCCCACGCCGCCCTTGTCGTCGTAGACCACCAGGCTCTTCAGCACGTCGTCGACCTGCGGCAGCGACACCGTGAGCTTGAGCGTGGCGTCACCCTCGACCGTGGCTTCGTATTCGAAATATCCCAGCCCGCCCGACGACAGCATGACGCGCTTGAGCACGAGCTCTTGCGCGGCGGCGATACTCGGCGCCACGACGAGGCCCAGCAAGGCGACGATGGAAAAGAAAAGGTGGTGCATGAGCTCTCCCGGTCGATGCACGCGCACCGTGAGCTGTGACTGTGACGCAACCGGGGCGGTGGGACGACGAAAGTGGGAGACAAAATAATTGTCATCCCGAGCGTAGCGAGGGACCTTTGCTGTGGCTTTAAAGGTCCTCGCTGCGCTCGGGATGACAGCGTGCTTTTAGCTCAGCGCGTCCTGTAGTGCTTCGAGCGGCAGGAGAACACACTCCTGGCGCGACTTGTGTGCCTTCACCGGCGCGAAGGCCGCGTACGGCTCACCGGCTTCGCCGTCCTCGCGGCCGAGCGCGCGCTCGGCGTCGTGGCGGATGGCTTCGATGCCGGCCTTGTCACGGCCTACCGCGACCGACGACAGCGCCGCGGCCGAGGCCTGGCAGAGGAGGCAGCCACGCACCTGATGGGCGATCTCGGCAATGTGGCCCGTGTCGTCCAGCCTGACGTCAATGATGACGCGATCGCCGCACAGCGGATTGTCGCGCCGCGCCGACTTGGTCGGCGCCGCCAGCTTGCCGGCCCCTGTCTTGGCCTTGGCCAGCGCCACGATGCGGTCCTGGTAGAGCTGGTCGCTCATCGCAAGGTGCGCGCCGCGTGCTGGACGCCGCTCAGCAGCGCATCGATGTCGGTGTTGTCGTTGTAGGGCGCCATCGAGACGCGCGTCGTGCCGTCGATATCGAAGCGGTCCATCAACGGCTGGCAGCAGTGATGGCCGGCGCGCACGGCGACGCCGAACGAATCGAGGGTCTGCGCCACGTCGTGCGGATGCACGCCATCCAGCATGAAGGACACGACGGGATAGCGGCTCTGCAGGCTGGCCGGCCCCAGGATCTGCGTGCCGTCGATCTTCTGCAGTCCGTCCATCAGCCGCTGCACCAGCGCCATCTCGTGGGCGTGGGCCGCGGTCCAGTCGAGCCCACGCATCCATTTGCAGGCGGCGCCCAGGCCGATCGCCTGGCCGATCGGCGGCGTGCCGGCCTCGAAGCGGCGCGGCGGCGGCGCGAAAGTCGTCTCGGCCAGGGTGACGCGGCCGATCATCGAGCCGCCGCCATGGAACGGCGGCATGGCCTCGAGCAACTCCGGCCTGGCCCACAGAACACCGACTCCGTTGGGACCGTAGGCCTTGTGGCCGGCGAAGGCGTAGAAATCGACCCCGAGTGCCGGCAGGTCGAGCGGCCCGTGCGGCGCGCGCTGGGCGCCGTCCAGCATCACCTTGGCGCCGATCGTCTTGGCCAGGGTGACGACGGCCCGGATGTCGAGCAATGCACCCGTGACGTTGGAGACATGAGCGAGCGAGATCAGCCTGGTGCGAGGCGTAAGCAGGCGCGGCAGCGCATCGAGGTCGATGCGGCCCTCGACCGTCACCGGGATCATGTCGAGCTCGACTCCGCTGCGCGCGCGCAGGAGCTGCCACGGCACGATGTTGGAATGGTGCTCCAGCTCCGACAGCAGGATGCGATCACCCGGCTTCAGCAACGAGCCGTAGGAATAGGCGACGAGGTTGATCGCCGCCGTGCAGCCGCCGGTGAACACGACTTCCAGCGGCTCGACGCCGAGGAACGTCGCCACCTCGATGCGCGCAGTCTCGTAGGCCTCGGTCGCCCGCTCCGCCAGGCGATGCACGCCGCGCAGCACGTTGGCGCGGCCGGTCGTTTCGTAGGCGCGCACCGCGTCCAGCACCGCATCGGGCGTCTGCGCCGAGGCGCCGTTGTCGAGATAATGGACCGGCTGGCCGTCGATGATCTCGGACAGGATGGGAAACTGCCGGCGGACGGCGGCGACGCTGAAGCTCATGCCGGACTCCGCGCCCGCCAGGCGGCCAGCGCCTCGGGCGTGTCGATGTCGGTGACAGCCGCCTCGCCCGCCATCTCGACCTCGCAGACGAGATCGCCATGCTCGCCGATCAGGTGCTTGGCGCCGGTATCGCCGGCGAGGCTCGCCATCTCGGGGAAGAAGCGGCGCGCCCACAGCACGGGATTGCCGCGCTTGCCGCCCACCGTCGGCACGCAGATCGAGCGGCCTTCGACGGGACTGAACGCCGCCATCAGGCGATCGAGCAGTCCGGCATTGACGCCCGGCATGTCGCCCAGCTGCACGACGGCCGCGTCGATCGTGCCGCCGAGTGCGGCGATGCCGGTGCGTACCGAGGTGCTGAGGCCCTCGGCGAAATCCGGGTTTGTCACGAAGCGAAGACGCGACGTAGCGGGCACGGCCTTCTCGATGGCGGCCCGTACCTCGTCCGCCATGTGCCCCAGCACGACCACGATCTCGACCGCCTGCGAGGCGAGGGCCGCCTTCACGGCATGGACGACCAGCGGCTGGCCGTTGGCGTCGGCCAGCATCTTGTTCGGCCCGCCCATGCGGGTCGAGCGGCCGGCGGCCAGCACCAGCACGGCGACGCGCGGCGCCTGCTGCGGCCCCTCGCCTTCCGCCACCTCGTCGTCGCGCGGCTGCGGGCGGCTCGGGATCTCGGCCAAAAGGCCGCCCGCGCCCATGCGCACGATCTCGGCGCGGCCGACTGGCAGTCCGGCAGCCAGCCGCTCCAGCACCATGTCGAAGCCGTTGTACTTGGGCGACTTGGCGCAGCCCGGCAGGCCCAGCACCGGCTTGCCGTCGAGCTCGGCCGTGAGCAGCAGGTTGCCGGGATCGACCGGCATGCCGAAATGCATGACCTTGCCGCCCGCCGCCTCGATGCCAGCCGGCACCACGTCGTGACGGTCGACGATCGCCGAGGCGCCGGCGATCAGGTAGATGTCGCAGCCCTCCGACTTCAGTTCGCGCAGTGCGCCCGCGATGGCCTTGGCATCGTGCGTCACCCGCCGCTCGCCGACCAGGGCGCTGCCCAGCGACGTCAGCCGCTTGCCGGTCGTGCCGACCGCCTTGTCCAAGACCTTGTCGCGCGTGCCGGGCAGCCTGGTCTGCACCAGGCCGGCGCGCATGGACTTGAACGGCGCCACGGAGACCAGCGGCTGGTTGGCCGACTTCGCCACCTCGATGGCC
>JABCYT010000350.1 GCA_013290035.1 Alphaproteobacteria bacterium | reverse complement strand
CTATTGCCGTCTCGACGCCGCGGTGGTGGCCGAGGCGGTATGCGTCAGCCTCGAGATGGTCGAGGCGGTGGCCGCGCGCCTGCGCCAGATCGAGCCGGCCGGGCTGTTCTCGCGCACCGTCGCGGAATGCCTGGGCGCCCAGCTCGCCGAACGCGATCGCCTCGACCCGGCGATGAAGGCGCTTCTGGACAATCTCGATCTCGTGGCCGCCGGCGAGCTCGGCCAGTTGCGGCGCCGCTGCGGCGTCGACGACGAGGATCTGCGCGACATGCTGGCCGAGCTGCGCACGCTCGATCCGCGCCCCGGCCAGGCGTTCGACTTCGAACCCATCCAGCCGGTGGCGCCCGACCTTTTCCTGCGCCCGGCCAAGGACGCCGACACCGGCGAGGACGGCTGGCACATCGAGCTCAACACCGATGCGCTGCCCAAGGTGCTGGTCGACCGCAACTACCACGCCACGCTGATGAAGGGCGCGCGCGCCAAGCCGGATCGCGATTTCGTCGCCGAGCGCTTCCAGTCGGCCAACTGGCTGGTCAAGACCTTGGAACAGCGCGCCACCACGATCCTGAAAGTCGCGCGCGAGATCGTGCGCCAGCAGGACGCCTTTTTCCGCAAGGGCGTGAGCGCGCTGCGGCCGCTGGTGCTGCGCGACATCGCCATCGCCACCGAGCTGCACGAGAGCACGGTGAGCCGCGTCACCTCCAACAAGTACATCGCCACGCCGCGCGGCATCTTCGAGCTGAAATATTTCTTCACTTCGGCGCTGCCGGCGCGCACGCCGGGCGTGGTCGTGTCGTCGGAGTCGGTGCGCTCGCGCATCCGCCTGCTGGTCGGCGGCGAGAATTCCCACCAGCCGCTGTCGGACGATCGCATCGTCGATCTGCTGAAGGGCGAGGGCGTCGAGATCGCGCGGCGGACGGTCGCCAAGTATCGCGAGGCCATGCGCATTCCCTCGTCGGCCGAGCGGCGCCGGCTGGGCCGCCTGGGCATGGGCCGCAGCCTGCCGGCTGCCTTGCCGAGTGCGCACATCGCCTCGCAGGCGCTGTCGGGTCCGGCCGACTGAGGCTAAATTGGCCGGCCGAAGGAGCGGCTTGACCGGCCCGGGCGAGGCGCCTATAGGGGCGCACCCCTCGGTCGAGCGCAATTGGTTCGCGCTCGTTAACCCATTGGTGACATTGTGGAAATAGCGGATTTGCTGACCGGCCCCGACGCCGTTTTGGCGAACCTGAAAGCGTCCGGCAAGAAAGCCTTGCTGGCCGAACTGGCCAGCCGGGGCGCTACCCTCTTCAAGCTCGATGAGCGCCGCCTGTTCGATCGCCTGCTCGAGCGCGAGCGTCTGGGCTCGACGGGAATCGGCGGCGGCATCGCCATCCCGCACGCGCGCCTGTCGACGCTCGCCAAGCCGGTCGGCCTGTTCGCGCGGCTCGCCCAGCCGATCGATTTCGACGCCATCGACGAGCGGCCGGTCGACATCGTGTTCCTGCTGACGGCGCCCGAAGGCGCCGGTGCCGACCATCTGAAAGCCCTGGCGCGCGTGTCGCGTCTGTTGCGCGATCGCAGCCTGGTCGAGAAGCTGCGCGCCACCGAAAGCGCCGACGCCCTCTACGCCCTGCTCGTCGAATCCTCGATCCAGGCGCAGAGCGCGGCCTGAGCTTCGCTGGGGGCGCGCCACTCCAGTGGCGCGTCTTTGTTGGAAGCCAGGGAAGATCGCGCCACTGGAGTGGCGCGCCCCCAGCAACGAAGTCTCTGCTCCCTCAATGAACCAGTGCCGGCTCGAGATCGTGCTGGCGGATCAGCGCCTGGGCGATTTCGACCGAGGGCGCGGCGGCCATCGGCTTGCCGTCGGCGGAGAAGATGCCGATCGCGTGCTTGCCGTCCGGCAGGTCGATCGCCTTCACATAGGCGACTTGCTCCGCGCCGAGGCTCAGGAAGGCTTCGTCAGCGAGGGGGGTGAAACCCGTAGTCTGCTCGTTTTCCATGGCTACCTCCTTGGCAGCGTCAGCGCGAACCTGTGCGGCGCGCGGTGATGTCGATGGTGTTGCCCGCACCGGCGTCCGTCTTGCCGGCATCGATGCGAATGGTCCGGATGCGCGGCTCGGCCACCGGCCGCACCAGGTCGATCGACAACAGGCCATTGTCGAGACGGGCGCCCGTTACCTCGATGCCGTCGGCCAGCATGAAGGCGCGCTGGAACTGGCGGGCGGCAATGCCGCGATGGAGGAAGACACGGTCGGTATCGTCGGTCTGCTTGCCGCGGACCGAGAGCTGGTTCTCGACCAGTTCGATCACCAGATCGTCCGAGATGAAGCCGGCCACCGCCAGCACGATGCGCAGGCCGTTCTCGCCGATCCGCTCGATATTGTAGGGAGGATAGCCCTCGGCGCTCTTGGCCAGGCGGTCAAGCGTGCGCTCGAGCTGGTCGAAACCCAGCAGCAGAGGCGAATTGAACATCGACACACGGCTCATATAACCCTCCTCCTAGGAGCGAGTGGCCGGGAACCCTAGAAGGCCTTCCCTTGGAATGAATCTGGGGAGCATCCCGGCTGGTTCAAGGGTGATGGCCCGGCTTGCAAGGGTAGCGAAAGGTTGGCCCAAGGCCGCTTTGAGGCGGTCCAGGGGCATCGCCATGGCGGTTCGGGTCGGGTAAACTCCGCCACCCCTCGACCGGCCGGTGGATGCGCCATCGGACCAAAAGAACAGAAAAGATGACGCTCGTTGCCTCAGATATGCGACGGCCCAGTGAGCCTTTGACGGCCGGCGCCCGGCCCGTCCGCTCAGTGCCCAACCGTTCGGCCAAGGTGGCCGGCGAAAGCGGGAAATTCGGCCGCTGGCTGCTTGCCTCCCGCCTCTATTCCCTGACCCTGGGCTACGGCACGCCCAGAAGCTTCTTCGCCGTGGCGCCCGACACCTGGCCGGGCGATCAGGCGGCCGGCCAGCGCCTGCTCCTGGGCGAACTTCTGGTCCGCGGTATTGCGGGTCCTGTCGCGCCCGACTCCGACGACCCGCCATGGCAGCGCGCGGGCGCTGCCGCGCTTTGGCTCGATGCCCTGAACGGCTTCGGCTGGCTGCGCGACCTGCGCGATTGCGGCGATCCGGCCGCAGCCCCGCTCGCCGTCCGCCTGGTTGACGACTGGGCCAATCGCGAATGGCGCTGGTCGCCCGTCCCCTGGCGGCGCGAGGTCCTGGCCGAGCGCATCGTCTCCTGGATCCGCCATTACGACTGGCTGTCGACGGCGGCCGATGCAGGCTTCGCCGCCCGCCTCGTGTTCTCGCTCGCCCGCCAGCGCGCCCATCTCAAGCGCGCGCTGCGCACCGGCCTGGTCGGCCACGAGGCGGTCGCGGCGCTGAAGGCGCTGGTCTTCGCCGACCTCGCCTTTCTGCGCGACGGCAAGCGCTACGAGAAGAGCCTCGAGCAGACGCTGACGCGTCTGTCGCGCTTCGTGAAGCGCTACGTCATGCATGACGGCATCGTGGCCGAGCGCGCGCCGCATCTTCAGCTCGCCGTGCTGCGCCATCTGCTCGACGTGCGTGCGGCGCTGGCCTCGGCCGAGCGTCAGGCGCCCGCGGAGCTGGTGGCCGCCATCGACCGCATGGCGCCGATGCTGCGCTTCTTCCGCCACGGCGACGGCGGGCTGGCGCTGTTCAACGGCGCCTGGGAGGGCGAGCGCAGCTTCACCGACCTGGTGCTGGCGCGTACCGGTTCGGGCGAAGCCGCACCCATGATGGCGCTGGTGAGCGGCTTCCAGCGCCTGGCCGCCGGCACCTCGCTGGTGATCGTCGATGCCGGCAGCCCGCCGGGACGCGGCATGGACGGCATCGCCCATGCCGGCACGCTGTCGTTCGAGATGAGCGCCGCGCACGAGCGGCTGATCGTGAATTGCGGCACCTATCCCGGCGCGCCGCGCGACTGGCGGCATTTCATGCGCTACACGGCGGCCCACTCGACAGCCGTCGTCGACGACACCAACTCGACCGAGATCACCAACCACGGCGCGCTCGAATATCGCGCCGGCAACGTGCTGGTCGACCGCGCCGAGAATGACGGCGCGCAATGGCTCGACATGAGCCACGACGGCTATCGCTCGCTCTACGGCATCATCCATCGGCGAAGGCTGTGGCTGTCGCCCGATGGCGGCGATTTGCGCGGCGAGGATACCTTCACGGGCCCTGAAGGACGGCCGGTGACGGTGGCCGACCGGCGCTTCATCGTGCGCTTCCATCTTCATCCCGCGGTCAAGGCGACCCTGGCGCAGAGCGGCCAGGCGGTGCTGATGCGCCTGCCGAGCGGCCGCGGCTGGCGCCTGCGCGCCTCGGGCGCCGGCATCGGCCTGGCCGAAAGCATCTATCTCGGCGAAGAAGGCCGGGTGCGCCGCACCGAGCAGATCGTGCTGGTGGGCCAGGTTCCCATCGAGGGCAGCACCGTGAAGTGGGCGCTGACCCGAATGGAAGGTTGATCCCTTCGCCCCGTATGACGGCGGGGCGATGGCATTTAACCTCTTATTCCGTCATCCCGAGCGAAGCCGCCCAAGGGGCGGCGCAGTCGAGGGACCTTTTCTTGTCGCCGAGGCAACAGAACAGGTCCCTCCACTGCGCCTCGCTACGCTCGGCTCCGGTCGGGATGACGGAGTTTTTAATCAAATGCGATAACCCTGCCTAGGAGCGCTCCATCTCTTTCCTCCCGCATCAGATGTTCGGTGACGGGGAGGCGTCGACGAACGTCGCCATTGCAGGGCCGCTGAAATCCAAAAAGTAAGCGGGCGCCCAAAAACGCAGCCCTTCAAGCCATGTTTGTCGCAATGGTCCCTGCCGGCAGCAGCATCGGAGCATGATCCGGGCGGCAGAATCGGGCATCCTTGGCGAGGCTCGTTTACGGGAGCGCACGATCGATGTTGCCCAGCATCTCCTTCCGATGGA
>JABCYT010000349.1 GCA_013290035.1 Alphaproteobacteria bacterium | reverse complement strand
CGAAGCCGCCGCGATCCATGATCTCGATGCGCTCGAGCGCGCGCGTATAGACCTCTTCCAATGGCCCGTGCCGGCCGGGCCAGCTGAAGAACTGCAGCACGCCTACTTTCATGGTCATGCGGCTTTGATACCCGCGGCCTTCACGGTCGGCAATCGGGACCTTTCCGGCAGCCTAAGGGTCCCTCGCTGCGCTCGGCCGGATGGCTATGCCAGCGCGTCGTCGATCGCGCTGCCCAGTCGATCGACGATCTCGCCGATCTGGCCGGCGCTCACGATGAAGGGCGGCGCCAGCAGCACGTGATCGCCCCGCGCGCCGTCGATCGTGCCGCCCATGGGATAGACCATGAGGCCGCGCGCCATGGCGGCCTTCTTCACCCTGGCATGGAGCTTCTTCGCCGCATCGAACGGCGCCTTGGTCGAGCGGTCTTCGACCAGCTCGACCGCCTGGAAGAGACCGCGGCCGCGGATGTCGCCGACATGCGGATGATTGCCGAAGCGCTCGCCGAGGCGACGGCGCAGCAGCGCGCCCATGGTGCGGACATCGGCCAGAAGATCGTCGCGCCGGATCGTCTCCTGCACCGCGAGGCCCGCCGCGCAGGCCAGGGGATGGCCCATGTAGGTATGGCCATGCTGAAAGAAGCCGCTGCCCTTGGCAAAGGTGTCGTAGATGTGTCGGCCGAGCAGCACGGCGCCGATCGGCTCGTAGCCGCCACCCAGTCCCTTGGCGATGGTCAAAAGATCCGGCGCAATGCCTTCCTGCTCGCAGGCATGCAGGGTGCCGGTGCGGCCCATGCCGCACATCACCTCGTCGAGGATCAGCAGCACGCCGTGGCGATCACAAATCTCGCGGATGCGCTTGAAGTAACCTTTTGCTGGCGGCACCGCGCCCGCAGTGGCGCCGACCACGGTCTCGGCGACGAAGGCCATCACTGTATCGGAGCCGAGCTCCAGGATCTTGGCCTCGAGCGCGCCGGCGGCGCGCTCGGCATAGGCCTCCTCCGTCTCGCCGGGCTCCTGGAAGCGATAGGCGAAGCAAGGATCGATGTGATGGGTCTCGATCAGGAGCGGCGAGAAGGGCGCACGGCGCCATTCGTTGCCGCCGGCCGCCAGCGCGCCCAGCGTATTGCCGTGATAACTCTGGCGCCGCGCGATGACGTGGCGGCGCTGGGGCTGGCCGCGTTCGGTGAAATACTGGCGCGCCATCTTGAGCGCGGCTTCAATCGCTTCCGATCCGCCGCTCACCAGGTAGGCGTGGCTGATGCCTCGGGGGGCGTCGGCGATCAGGCGGCTGGCGAGCTTTTCGGCGACCTCGGTGGTGAAGAAGCCGGTATGGGCATAGGCGAGCTTGTCGAGCTGCTCGTGCAGGGCTGCCGTCACCGCGGGATGGCCGTGCCCCAGGCAGGACACCGCGGCGCCGCCCGACGCGTCGATGTAGCGCTTGCCGGCGGCGTCGACGATCTCGATGCCGCTGCCGCCGGCCGCGACCGGCAGGGTTCCGCCGATCTGGCGATGCAGGATGTGGGTCATGCTTTCTCGCGTTGTCCGCGCCGCGGCAGGTGGACGCCGAACGCCGAGAGCTGCGCCTCGGTGTGCTCCAGCGCCGCCAGCGCCTTGTTGCCGCCGCGGCCGGCGACCAGGGCGGCCAGGATCTCGGCCACGGCGAGCAAGGGCGTCATGGTATGAAAGAAGGAGGGGCTCTCGGTCGCCACCAGGATCGCCGCAACGGCGATCTGGGCAAGCGGCGAGACTTCCGAATCGGTCAAGGCCACGACCGGCACGCCCTGGCCCGCCGCATAGCGGGCGCTGTCGATGGTGGCGCGGGCATAGGGCTCGACGCTGGCGGCCAGCAGCACGTCCTGAGGCCCGGCGTCGCGGATGGCGTCGAGACCGGTGCCGCCGGCATCGTCCAGCATCACCGTCTTGTCGCCGAGCAGCGACAGCATGTAGTGGAAGTGCCAGGCGGCGGCATGGCAGGAGCGCAGCCCCAGGCAATAGACGCGTCGCGCCTCATGCAGACGGCCGGCGGCGTCGGCCAGCCGCTCGAGCGACGCAGGCTCGGCGAGGGCCGCGATCTCGCGCGACAGGCTCAACGCCATCTCCGAGGCGAGCGCCCGCTCGCCGCGCAGCTTCTGCGCCTCGACCTGGCTCCCCGCCCGGCCGGCAAAGCCCAACGTGCCGGCCCGCACGGCGCCAGCGTAGAGTTCGCGCACCTGGTCGTAGCCTTCGAGCCCCAGCCGCTTGGCCAGCCGCGTCATGGTGGCGGCCGGCACGCCGGCGCGCCGCGCCTGCTCGCGCATCGAGAGCAGCGCCACGTCGTCGGGGCGGTCGAGCATGTAGCGCGCCGCGGTCTGGAGCTGCGGCGGCAGGATGTCGAAGGCCTCGACGATCGAGGCGTTGAGCGGGCCTCTGTCCAACGGAGGCCAGCTCAGCGCAGCGGCAGCGGATACATCAGGCCGCCCTTGGTCCACAGCCCGTTGAGGCCGCGCGCCAGCTTGAGCGGGCTGCCCATGCCGACATTGCGCTCGTAGCTCTCGCCGTAGTTCCCGACCTGCTTGACGATGTTGTAGGCCCAGTTCTCGTCGAGCTGCAGCGCCTTGCCGTTGCCGGGCTTCACGCCCAGGAAGCGCTGGACCAGCGCGTCGGTCGACTTCAGCTGCTCGTCGACATTGGCCGTGGTGATGCCGCGCTCCTCCGCTTCCAGCATGGCGAACAGCGTCCAGCGCACGACCGTCATCCAGACATCGTCGCCGCGGCGCACGAACGGGCCCAGCGGCTCCTTGGAGATGATGTCGGGCAGGACCATGTAGTCGGCCTGCTTGCCGCGCGTCGCCAGCGCCGAGGCCAACGCTGAGGAATCCTGGGTCATGGCATCGCAGCGGCCGCCGAAGAACGCTTCGTACATGAGGTCCTGGCTCTCATAGACCACCGGCTTGATGGTCATGCCGCGGCCGCGGAACCAGCTCGCCATGTTGAATTCGTGGGTCGTGCCCTGGGCGACGCAGATCGTGGCGCCGCCCAGCTCGGCCAAGCCCTTCACGTTCAGCTTCTTGGGCACCATGAAGCCCTGGCCGTCATAGAAATTGACGCCGGCATATTGCAGGCCGAGCCCGGCATCGCGCTCCAAGGTGATGGTCGAGTTGCGCACCAGCATGTCGATCTCGCCCGACTGCAGCGCCAGGAAGCGCTGCTGGGCGGAGAGCGGCACGTACTTGGCCTTGGTCGCATCGCCCAGCACGGCGGCGGCGACGGCGTTGCACAGGTCGACGTCGAGACCGGACCACTTGCCCTGGCTGTCGGGCAGCGAGAAGCCGCCCAGGCCGACATTGACGCCGCAGATCAGCTGGCCGCGCTTCTTGACGGTCTCGAGGGTCGATGGCGTCTGCGCAGAGGCTGCGGAAATCGCAAAGGCGAGCGCGCCGAGAGCCGCGCCGACGCGAAAAATTCGCTGGATGAGATGCATAGACTTCCCCCTTGGAAAGATTCCCAGCATCTGCCTAGCGCGAGAGCAAATCGTATGCAACGAATGAATTGTCTGGAGAATAGATGGTTCATTTGAACCACCCTGCCAGCCGATGAACGCAGTTCAGTTAGTTGCTGCCGCCAATTGACACTGACGCATCGCACAACCACATGTGCCGCGCCGCAAAATGTCCCCGGGGGGAGTTGCTTTTGCCCGTTTGTCGCCGCCTGCTGGTCGCTGCCAGCCTGTCTTTCGTTCTCACATCGGCGGCGGCCCTCGCCCAAGGCGGTCCGCCCGCCATGCCGGTCAGCGTCGCCGCCCCGGTCGCCAAGCGTGTCACCCAGTGGGACGAATTCTCCGGACGCTTCGAGGCGGTCGCCTCGGTCGAGGTGCGCGCCCGCGTCTCGGGCTTCATCGAGGAGCTGCATTTCAAGGACGGCCAGCTCGTCAACGTCGGCGATCCGCTGTTCACCATCGACAAGCGGCCTTACGAGATCGCCGTCGACAGCGCCAAGGCGGACGTCGCGCGCAACAAGGCGCAGGTCGGCCTGGCCGAGCTGCAGGTCCAGCGCGGTGCCTCGCTGATCTCGTCCAAGACCATCACCGAACAGGAAAACGACCAGCGCAAGGCCAACCTCGACGTCGCGAACGCCCAGCTCAAGGCGGCCGAGGCGGCCCAGCGCTCGGCCGAGCTCAACCTCGACTGGACCGACGTGCGCGCCCCGATCGCCGGCCGCATCTCCGACCGCAAGGTCGATGCCGGCAACCTGATCCAGGGCGGCCAGCAGGGCGCCACCTTGCTCGCCACCATCATGACTCTCGATCCCATCCGCTTCGTGTTCGACGTCTCGGAGACGGACTATCTGCACTACACGCGGCTCTTCCTGTCGGGCGCGCTCGCTTCGTCGCGCGAAAAGAATCCCGTGCGCATCCGGCTGGCCGACGAGACCGACTGGACGCGCACCGGCAGGGTCGATTTCGTCGACAATACGTTCGCCCCGCGCTCAGGCACCATCCGTACCCGCGCCCTCGTCGACAACAAGAACCAGCTGCTGGCGCCCGGCATCTTCGGCCGCGTGCAACTCTACGGCGGCGAGTACGATGCCCTGCTGATCCCCGACACGGCCATCGTCTCCGACCAGTCGCGCAAGATCGTGTTCACGGTGGGCGATGACAACGTGGTCAAGGCCAAGCCCGTGACCCTGGGCCCGATCGTCGATGGGCTGCGGGTCGTGCGCGACGGCCTCGCCGCCACCGACCAGGTGGTGCTCGACGGACTCGCCAACCCGATGGTGCGGCCCGGCGCCAAGGTCCAGCCGCAAAAGGGCGAGATCAGTACCGCCAAAGCAAAGTAGCGGCGCTTTCAGCCCATGCGCTTTTCCCATTTCTTCATCGAGCGGCCGATCTTCGCCTCGGTCCTGTCGATCATCATCCTGATCGTGGGCGCCATCGCCCAGCGCAGCCTGCCGATCGCGGAA
>JABCYT010000348.1 GCA_013290035.1 Alphaproteobacteria bacterium | reverse complement strand
AAAGACCTTCCTGCCGGCGCGCACGCCACAGCTGGTGAGCCGTCCGCTGCGCGACAACGTCGCCAGGTCGATCCTGCCCGGCGGCCAGATCATGTCCGACACGCGCGCCCTCACGGTCGGCGTGCGCCTGCACGAGGACGGCCGCCTGCATTTGGGCGGCGGCAACGGCACGGCGGGGGGCGAAAGCGATGCGCTCTACGCGCCGCTCGCGCGGCATGCCCGCCTGCTTTATCCGCAGCTCGGCGAGCTGGAATGGCAGTATCGCTGGACCGGCTTCATGGCCATGACGCCAGACCGCTATCCGCGCCTGTTCGAGCTGGCGCCCGGCGTCGCTGCGGCGCTGGGCTATAGCGGCCGCGGCATCTGCACGGCGACCATCCTGGGAGCCGAGCTGGCGCGCTGGGCGGCGGGCGATGCCGGCATCGACGAACTGGCGATGCCAGCCTCGAGCTTCCGCGCGCTGCCCTATTATCCGCTGCGAGGCATCATCGTCGACACGGCTGTCCGCTATTACGGCTTTCGCGATCGCGGCAGTGTCGCTGGGACCTGAGGGGGACCTGAGAAGGAGGGGGACATGAGCGGACAATCGCAACGGCGCTCACGGGGCATCGCACGGCGCAGCCTGGCCATGGGGGTGGCCGCCATCGCCCTGGCGACTGGCGCCGAGCGCGCGGCGGCCCAGCCCGGCGATTCGACCTGGAATCCGATCACCGGCACGCCAAAGGGCACGCTCGAACGGTCCCAGGCGGAGACGGTCCGAGTGGACGGCCGGCTGTACGAAGTGCGCGTCGCGTCGACCGCGGTCGCCGGCGAGTACTGGCTGCTGGTCGTGCGGGGCACGATGGTCATCGACCCCGATCCCGAGCTCGAAAGCCAGCGCAATTGGAACATCGTCCAGCCCTTCATGCAGCGGACCTGCAAGGGCCATTTCGCGGTGCTGGAAGATCATCTCGTCGAAAAGGTCAACCTCTACATTCGTTTCCGCTGCGGTGGCTGACCGGCCGCGGTTCACGTGATTCGGGGCGGGCTTCGGCGTAGAAGAGCATGGGGACTCCATTGGGACTCAAGAAAGAGGGGGACATGAGCGAACCATCACGACGAATCGCACGGCGCAGCCTGGCCGCGGGCACCGCACTGGCGGCGACCGCCATCATTGTGACGCGCGGCGCGCGACCCGCCGCGGCCGAGCCGGCCAAATCGACCTGGGAGGTGGTCACCGGCACCAAGAAGCTGCGGCTGGGAGCGGCGATCTCCGAGCCGTTCGCCTTCAAGGACCTCGACGGCAGCGACAAGCCGGGCGCTGTGAAGGCGGGCAACTCGGTGTGGCGCGGCGTCTCGGTCAACTGCGCCAAGGAACTGGCCGACGCGCTGGGGGCGGAGCTGGAGGTCGTCGAGACGACCTACGGCAACGCCGTGATCGGCCTGCAGACCGACAAGTTCGACCTGATCTTCGCGCTCGACGGCACGGTGAAGCGCGCCGTCGCGGTCGATTTCGTGCCGCAGCCGCTGTTCATGTACGGCACGGCCATCCTCGCCCACAGCGGCGCCGACATCGCGACCTGGCAGGCGATCAACGACAAGAAGCTCAAGATCGGCGTGCCGGTGGGCACCACGATGGAGAGCGAGACCACGCGGCGCGCGCCGGCAGTCGAGCTCACCCGCTTCCAGAACATCAACGAGATGATCGCGGCCTTCCAGGCAGGGAGGGTCGAGGCGATCTCCGGCTCGCTCACCGGCATGACGCTGGCGAGCGGGCGTATGCCCAACACCATCGTCGCCATGCCCAACCCGCCGGCGCTGTTTCCGGCCACCGCCGCGATCCGCCAGGAGATCGACCCGCGCTGGCGCAATTTCCTCACGACCTCGTTCGGCTACCTCGCCTACTCGGGCTTCGTGCAGAAGGCGCTCGACCAGGCCTATGCCTTCCGCGGCGTCGACATCACGAAGGTGCAGCCGGTGGTGATCCGGTAGAGACCATCGCGCACGGACCCGTCAGGCCCAGCTGGCGAAGCAGAGACCCGTTCCGGTTCCGGCGGGCGTGCGATAGCCGGGGAAGTAGTCGACCCAGCTGAGATCGAGGTGTTCGAGTGCGCCGGCGGCGCAGATCCAGTTGCGAATCTCGGAGTTGCCGGCATTGAGCTGCTCGCGCGGCAAGGTTTGCAGCGCCTGCGCGTCCTTTTCGCGCAGCGCGCGAATGAGCCCGCCGTCGAGCGCCTCGTCGACAGTGAAGTGGCTGAGCCCGCCCGACGCCACGACGCCGATGCGCAGGCTTTCCGCGTAGCCCTCGATCGCCTCGCGAATGGCCTGGCCCAGCCTGTAGCAGCGCCGCGGCGAGGGCTGGTTGGGCGGATAATAGGTATTGAGGACGACCGGGACGACCGGGATCGCCACGCCGTTCATGAGCCGCCGGTGGACGAAGCCGAACGCATGCCCCTCGCCTTCCCCCTCGGGCAGCGCATTGGCGGAGGCCACGTCGAAGTCGCGGTCGATGAGCGCCGCGATGAGATGGTTTGCGAGCTTCGCGTGAACCGGATAATGCCGCGTTTCGCTCACTTCGTAGTAGCGGGCAGAGGCGCGCTTCATCCAATCCGGCCGCCTTGGCCCATCGGGCCCGGGCGTCCGCGTCCGGTTCGGCACGTTGGCGATGGTCTCGCCGCGATAGACCAGGATGCTCGGCATGTTGTCGTCGTGGTAGATCTCCTTGTGGTCGTCGCCGATGACGACCACCGCATCGAGCGCGGCGCCGATCAAGCCTTCGTGCAGCCGGCCGAGCGCCAGCATCGCCCCGGCGTGGCGCCCGGCAAGCTTGTCCGCGGCAAGCTCGGCCGGCAACCCGGGCGGTGCGACCGCCAGCAGCTCATCGTAGGTCGCGCGCCGCCCATCCTTGTGAAGATGCGGTCGATGCCGATCGAGCTCTTCGAACAGCGGCCACTCCTCGGCGGCGGCATTGAGCATCGGCGTATGCGAGGTTCCGGCGCCGAAGACGATGCTGGCCATGGCAGTAATCCTCGCCTGCTATCCTGTTACCGCGCCGGCCACCAGTCCGCGCACGATGTAACGCTGCACGCAGAGAGCCAGCACGAGGACGGGCAAGGTGATGAAGGTCGCCGCCGCCATCAAGGTGCCCCACTGGATCGAGTTATAGCCGATATAGCCCAGCACGGCGACGGGCAGCGTCTTGGTCTTCTCGTTGGCGAGCACCAGCGCGAACAGGAAATTGTTCCACGAGGCGATGAAGGCCAGGATTCCCGTGGCGGCGATGCCCTGCGCGGTCAGCGGCACGATGATGCGCAGCAGCACGCCCACGAGCGAGCAGCCGTCGATCAGCGCCGCCTTCTCGATCTCGATCGGCACGGCCTCGATGAAGCCGATCATCATCCACACCGTGAGCGGCAGGGTGAAGATCAGGTGGCTCGCGATCAGGCTGACGTAGCTGCCGACCAGCTGCAGCTCGAGGAACATCACGAACAGCGGGATGAGAAAGGCGATGCCCGGCGCCATGCGCGCCAGCAGCAGCACGACGCCGATGCCGGTGCGGCGCCAGCGCGCCAGCGCGTAGGCAGCGGGAATGCCGAGCAGCAGCCCGAGCGCCGTGGCGCCCGTCGCCACGATGGTGCTGTTCAGCGTGTAGTGCAGGAAGGAGTTGTCGGCCAGCACCTGGCGATAATTGTCGAGCGTCGGGGTGAACACGAAGACCGGCGGGAAGGCCAGGAAGTCGACGGTGGTCTTGAACGAGCCCAGCACCATCCACAGGAACGGGGCGATCAGCAGGAACGTCACCGTCCATCCCGCCACCGCGAAGCCCAGCCGGCGGCGGCGCTGCGGACTCATGCGCCGCCTCACGAGGCCGGCCTCCGCAACCGGATCAGCACCAGAGTGCAGGCGATGACGATGGCGAAAAGCACCAGCGCGATCGCCGAGCCGTAGCCGATCTTGTCGTAGGAGAGCGCCGCCAGGTAGTTGTAGAGGTTGATGGTCTCCGACAGATGCCCCGGCCCGCCGCCGGTCATGACATAGACGATGTCGATCAGCTTCAGGAGATCCATGACCCGCAGCATCGCCGCGACCATCAGGGTCGGCAGCATCATCGGCAGAGTGAGATAGCGAAAGCGTTGCAGCGCGGAAGCGCCATCGACCAAGGCCGCCTCGAACGGCTCGGGCGGCAATGCGGCGAGGCCCGCGATGCAGATCAGCGCCACCATCGGCGTCCACATCCAGGCATCGACCGCGACCAGGGTCGGCACCACGAGGTCGGGATCGGACAGCCACAGCGGCGGATGGTCGATGCCGACGGCGCCCAGCAGGTAGCGCACGATGCCGAGCGTCGGATCGAGCATGATCACCCATACGAGCCCCATGGCCGCCGGCGTCGCCACCATCGGCAGGATCAGCAGCGCCCGGCACAGGCTGCGGCCGGGGAAGCGCTCGTGCATCAGCAGCGCAATGCCCAGCCCCAGCGGCAGGTTGGAGGCAAGACCGAGGGCGGTGAACCAGAAAGTGCGGCCGAGCGCCTCGACGAAGCGCTCGTCCTGGACGAGGTGGGCGAAGTTGGCCAGGCCCACGAAGCGCGGCGGATCGAAGCCCACCAGCGACCAGCGATGCAGGCTCATCCAGCCGAGATAGAGCAGTGGGAAGCCCATCACCGCCAGGATGGCGACTAGCGCCGGCAGGCTGAGCAGCTCCGGAGTCCAGTCGCGCCGCCGCCGCGGGGTGACCGGGGCCCGCGGCGCCGCGGCGACATCAACCATTGATGATCGCCAGTACCTGCTTCTGCGCTTCGTTGGCGGCCTTGGTGATGTCCTCGCCGCGCAGCGCCGCGATGATCGCCTGGCCGATGGCGGCGCGCGTCTCGGGTACCTGGACGACCAGCGGATTGGCGCCGTTCGGCACGGCGTTCGGGATCTGGCTCTGCACGATCTCGATCACGCCGGCCGGCGCCGCCTTCACGTAGGCGT
>JABCYT010000347.1 GCA_013290035.1 Alphaproteobacteria bacterium | reverse complement strand
GTGATCGTCACCGGCCTGTTCGTCGCCATCTCCATGACGGCGGGGGGCGGCGCCTGGGACAACGCCAAGAAGTACATCGAAGAGGGCCATTTCGGCGGCAAGGGATCGGAGGCCCACAAGGCCGCCGTGACCGGCGACACCGTCGGCGACCCCTACAAGGACACGGCGGGCCCGGCCGTGAACCCGATGATCAAGATCACCAACATCGTGGCCCTGCTGCTGCTCGCCGTGCTCGCGCACTAAGCCAGCGCCCCGCGCCAACGGAAAAGCCCCGGTCGCAGGACCGGGGCTTTTTCTTTGGTCTTCCGGAGAGCCGTATCAGAAGCCGCCGCCGGTCGGCGCGCCCGGATTGCCCTGCTGCCGCGGGCCGGAGAACTTGCCGACATTGCCCAGGATCTGCTCGAGCACCGTCAGCTCCTTGCCCGAGGTCGGCGTAACGCGCGACACCATGGTGATGTTCTGCGCGTCGGCCAGGTCATAGTACTTGATGGTCTGCACGCGGCCTGTTTCGTCGAACGTGATCTGGATGACGCTCTGCTCGGTGATCCACGGCTTGGACGGACCCCAGAATTCCTGCTTCTCGCTGATGTAGTACCAGACGTTCGGATTGAAGGTGGCGACGGCGGACGGCGTGCCGATCAGGCGCTGGACGTCTTCGCGGCTCTGGGTCTTGACTTCGAGCTTGTCGACCGCGCCGGGCGATGGCGAGAATCCGCGGATGTCGGCGGGGTTGTCGCAGGCCCCCAGCAGGAGGGCGGCGAGCGCGGCGGTGGCGAGCGGGACGGTGCGACGCATGGACGGGTTCTTGGGTTCGTCGGAAAGAGGGTGCACAAGATGTCGTGACGGTCGTCCCGGGTCAACCGGAACGCTCGGCAAGAGGAAGCAGAACCGTGTTCCATCGCAAGAAGCCCGAAGAGGCGTTCGCCGCCGCGCTTTATGCACGCGCCGCGGGCGACGCGCGGGCGCCCGACCTGTTCGAGGCCTGCGCCATTCCCGACACGCTCGACGGCCGTTTCGATTCTCTCGCCCTGCATGCGGCATTGATGATCGATCGGCTGCAGCGCGAGCCGGACGGCGAACAGCTGGCGCAGAGCTTCTTCGACGCCATGTTCCGCCACCTCGATCTCACGCTGCGCGAAATCGGTGTCCAGGATCTCGGGGTGGGCCGGCGCATCAAGATCATGGCCGAAGGACTGCATGGCCGGGCGCTGGCCTATCGCGCGGCCCTGACTGGCGAGCAGCCGGCGCTCGCGGAGGTCTTGCGCCGCAACGCCTATGGCGGTAGGCCGCCTGCCGACGCTCAGGCGGTGGTGCAGCTTGAAACCCATGTCCGGCAATACGCGGCACGATTGGCGGCGACGCCGCGCAACGATTTGATAAAAGCAGTGTAAGAAAATGTCTCAACTTACTGACAAAAAAGAAAACTCGGAGATCGAGCGCATCGTCGATCTCGACCGTATGGGAAATAACGGTACGGCTGTGGATATCGTCGCCAGCGACGGCGAGCGGGCGGCGCTGGCCAAGCGCTTCGGGTTTCTCGGCTTGCCGGCCTTTTCCGCCCGCGTCACCGTCGATCGCCGGATTGGCGGACAGATCGTGGTCGAGGGCCGGCTACGCGGAAAAATCGTGCAGGCCTGCGTTTTGACCCTGGATCCGGTGACGCAGGAGCTCGATGACACCTTCCGCCTCGTCTTCAAGAAGGACCTGGCCGATGAGCGCGATCCCGACAGCGGCGAGGCGGTGTTGAGCGCCCATGCCGATGCGCCCGAGCCGCTGTCGGGAAATCTGCTCGATGTCGGCGAGATCGTCGCCGAGCAACTCTCCCTGGCGGCCGATCCCTATCCACGGCGGCCCGGCGCCAGGCTGGAAGACGTCCTGCCGAGGCCCCGCGGCGGCGGCCGGAAGGGCGCCTCGGAGCAGCGCCGGCACCCCTTTGCCGGGCTGGCGGTCCTCAGAGACAAGCCGCGCCGCGGGCGCTAAATTGTTGCGGCGGTGAGACGTTTTGGCTAGAGAAGGCGCCCTGCCGCGCCTATAGGGCGCGGCCGCAGTTTTTTGGGGGTCGCGTGAACGCCGCCCCGCCGTGGAGATCGTTATGGCCGTTCCCAAGAAAAAGGTTTCGAAGTCCCGCCGCAACATGCGCCGGTCCCATCACGCAATACCCTCGATGGCGTATGTCGAGTGCAAGAATTGCGGCGAGCTGAAGCGGCCGCACATGGTGTGCTCGCATTGCGGTTATTACCGCGAGGACATGCCGGTTCTGGCCGACAGCGCGTCGGCCGAGAAGTAATCCAGCACGCCGCCGGCGATGCGCTGGCACTCGACAGGCGGAGCGTCCCAATGAGCGCGGGCAAGATCGTCCTGGCGCTCGACGGCATGGGCGGCGATCACGCGCCCGCCGTCGTCGTAAACGGGGCCGACATCGCGCGCGAGCGCTATCCCGGCACATCGTTCCTGCTGTTCGGCGATCCGGCGCGGCTGAAGCCCCTCGTTGACAAGCGCAAGGGCTTGTCCAAGGCGCTCGAGATCGTGGCGGCCGAGGACGCCGTGCTGGCCGAAGACAAGCCGTCCTTTGCGCTGCGCCGCCGCCGCAAGTCGAGCATGTGGCTGGCCGTCGAAGCGGCGGCGCAGGGCCGTGCCGACACCGTCGTGTCGGCCGGCAACACCGGCGCGCTGCTCGCCATCTCGATGTTTGCCATGCGCATGCTGGAGGGCGCGGACCGGCCCGCATTGGCGTCCTTCCTGCCGACGTCGCGCGGCGAGACGGTGATGCTCGATCTCGGCGCCAACCTCGAATGCGACGCCGGCAACCTCGCCGAATTCGCCGTCATGGGCAGCGTCTTCGCCCAGGTCCTGCTGGGACTCGACCGGCCCAAGGTCGGCCTGCTCAATGTCGGTTCCGAAGAGCTCAAGGGCCACGAGGAGCTGCGCCAGGCTGCCGGGTGGCTGCGCCGCGAGGGCTCGCCCGTCGACTTCCATGGTTTCGTCGAGGGCAACGACATCGGCGCGGGCGTGGTCGACGTCGTCGTGGCTGACGGCTTCACCGGCAACGTTGCGCTGAAGGCGATCGAGGGCACGGCCAAGCTTTATACCCAGTTCGTGCGCGATGCCTTCCGGACATCGACCTTCGCCAAGATCGGCTACCTGTTCGCTTCGGGTGCCTGGGCCAAGCTGCGCAAGCGGGTCGACCCGCGCCGCTACAATGGAGGCGTGTTCCTGGGCCTCGACGGCGTGTGCGTGAAGAGCCACGGCGGCACGGACACGTTGGGCTTCGCCTATGCCATCGGCGTGGCGGTCGACCTGGTCCGCTATGAGTACAAGAACAAGCTTGTCGAGGGCCTGGCCAAGCTGCGCCAGGTGACCGCGACCGCCGAGGCGCCGCCAGCGGCGCTGCAGGCCACCGGAGGAGCCGAGTGATTCGTTCCGTCGTTCAGGGATGCGGCGCCTATCTGCCGGACAGGATCGTTACCAACGACGAGCTAGCCAAGAAAGTGGATACCTCCGACGAGTGGATCCAGCAGCGTACCGGCATCAAGCAGCGCCATATCTCGGCCGACGGCGAGTTCACCTCGCATCTCGCCATCAAGGCCTCGGAACGCGCTCTGGCCCACGCCGGACTGAAGGCGTCCGATCTCGATCTCATCATCCTGGCGACGGCGACGCCCGACGAGACGTTCCCCGCCACCGCGACGCGCGTGCAGGCCGCCCTCGGCATGACCAAAGGTGCCGCCTTCGACGTGCAGGCGGTGTGCGCGGGCTTCGTCTACGCCGTGTCGGTGGCCGACAGCATGATCAAGAGCGGCGCCGCCACGACGGCGCTAGTGATCGGCGCCGAGACCTTCTCGCGCATCCTCGACTGGAACGACCGCGGCACCTGCGTGCTGTTCGGCGACGGCGCCGGCGCGATCGTGCTGCGCGGCGAGGAAGGCAAGGGTACCTCGGCCGACCGCGGCGTGCTGGCCAATGCGCTGCATTCCGACGGCCGCCAGCACGACATTCTCTATGTCGATGGCGGGCCGTCCTCGACCAGGACCACGGGTTTCCTGCGTATGGAAGGCAAGGAAGTCTTCAAGCAGGCTGTCGTCAACATGGCGGCCGTGGTCGGCGAAGTCCTCGACAAGGTGGGCCTGGCGGCCAAGGACATCGACTGGCTGGTCCCGCACCAGGCCAACAAGCGCATCATCGACGGCACCGGCCGCAAGCTCGGCCTGAAGCCGGAGCGCGTGGTGATCACGGTCGATCGTCACGCCAACACTTCCGCCGCCTCAATCCCGCTGGCGCTCGACGTCGCGGTCAAGGACGGCCGCATCAAGCAGGGCGACCTGCTGCTTCTAGAAGGCATCGGCGGCGGCCTGGCCTGGGGAGCATCGCTCATCCGTTGGTAGTAACGAATGATTGAAACAAACCCGTCCGCAACGGAACGGGAACAGACGGCGATTCAAGGCCAGCCTCTATCCTACTGATATTGACCGCTTTCCAACCTTAGAGTAAGGATTAACTGGGGGAAGGAAGGGTACCGGATGGAAGGCCGGACTATCACGCGTGCCGATCTCAGCGAGTCGGTGTTCCAGGAAGTGGGCCTGTCTCGCAATGAATCGAGCGATCTCGTTGAGACGATTCTCTCCGAAGTCGTCGAGGCCTTGGCGCGTGGCGAATCGGTAAAGATCTCGTCGTTCGGGAGCTTCACGGTTCGCGACAAGGGCCAACGCGTGGGCCGCAATCCGAAGACGGGGCAGGAGGTTCCGATCCTGCCGCGTCGGGTACTCGTCTTTCGAGCGTCGAACGTCCTGAAATCTCTGATCAACGGGGCGCCCGGCGAGAACAAGGGGTAATTGGGAATAAGGTGGGGGTCTAGTCATGGCCGTATCGGTTCAGACCGCGGACAGGCGGATTGAAAAGTCGGCGCAGGCGTTTCGCACGATCAGCGAGGTCGCGACCGAACTCGACGTTCCGCAGCATGTG
>JABCYT010000346.1 GCA_013290035.1 Alphaproteobacteria bacterium | reverse complement strand
GCTTTTTCCATTGCCCGCGGGCTGGCGAGTCCCTACTTGCGCCTGCGCTGGCGGCGCTGGCTGACCGGGCAATATCTCGCGCATTGGCTCGACAGCCGGGGCTACTACCGCATCGAGCTCGAGCGCAGGATCGACAATGCCGACCAGCGCATCTCCGAGGACCTGCGCCAGCTCGGCCTTTACACCATGCAGCTCGTGCTGGGCGTGATCGATGCCGTGGCGACCCTGGTCTCGTTCCTGTTCATCCTGTGGCAGCTCTCGGGCGCGCTGTCGCTCAGCTTCATCGGCATCGACGCCAACGTGCCGGGCTATATGGTGTGGGTGGCGCTGGTCTATGCCTTCGTCGGCACCTGGCTCGCCAACATGGTCGGCCGCCGGCTGATTCCGCTCAACTTCGCCCAGCAGGCGCTCGAAGCCGATTTCCGCTTCTCCCTGGTACGCGTGCGCGAGAATGCCGAAGGCATCGCGCTCTACCGCGGTGAGCCCGCCGAGCAGGAGAACCTGGTGGCGCGTTACCAGGCGGTGTTCATGAACGGCTGGCGCGTGCTCTATACCAGCCTGCAGCTCGCCTTCTACCAGACGGGCTACGCGCAGATCGCCATCATCTTCCCCTACCTGGTGACCGGCCCGCGCTTCTTCGCCGGCGCCATCACGCTTGGCGTGATGACGCAGACCGCCCAGGCCTTCGGGCAGGTCCAGACGGCGCTGTCCTTCTTCATCGACAACTACGCCACTCTTGCCGAGCTGCGCGCGGTGATGGACCGGCTCATGGGCCTGGGGGGCGCCATCGACCACAAGCAAGACACGGCGATCGACGTGGCACCCGAGACCGGCCGGGCCGATGTCGGCGCCGAGGGTCTCACGCTCGCCCTGCCCGATGGCCACGCCCTGCTGAGCGACGCGACGCTCGTCCTGCCGCATGGCCATTCCACCCTGATCACGGGTGCCAGCGGGTCGGGCAAGAGCACGCTGTTCCGCGCCTTGGCCGGCATCTGGCCGTTCGGCCACGGCAAGGTGCGCGTGCCGGCGGGCGCGCGCGTGCTCTTCCTGCCGCAGAAGCCCTACATCCCGATCGGCACGCTGCGCAACGCGGTGCGCTATCCCGACGAGCATTCGCAGGCGAGCGACGCCGAGATCGTGGCCGCCCTGGAGGCCGCGCGCCTTGGCCATCTCGCCCCGCGTCTCGACGATGTGGCGCACTGGACCTACACCCTGTCGGGCGGCGAGCAGCAGAGGCTCGCGGTGGCGCGCGCCCTGGTGTTCAAGCCCGACTGGCTGTTCCTTGACGAAGCGACGGCATCGCTCGACGAGCCGATGGAGGCGGCCATCTATGGCGAACTGAAGCAGCGCCTTCCCGACACGACCGTCGTGTCGATCGGCCACCGGCCGTCGTTGCGCCAGTGGCACGACCGGCAGATCGAGCTCAAACGCGCGCCGGGCGAGGTCGGGCGGCTGGTCGAAGGGGCGGCGGCGTCGCCGGCCTGATGCATACGTTCGTCGCAGCCGGCGCGGGGTTTCTGCTGGCCGTCCTGTGGTTCGATCTGATGTTCGACGTGCAGACGCGCAAGCACGCCGGCAATCCGTTGCCGCCTGAGATACTGGCCTCGATCTCGACCTACTATCGAAGGGTCACGACCGATGCCTATCCCATGAATCGGCTGGTGGCGCTGGTCATGGTCCTGACGCTGGCGGCAATCGTCGGCCAAATCGTCGAAGCAGCCGATCCCTGGTGGATCGGCTGGGGTTCGCTTGCCCTGGCCGGCAGCGGTTTCTTCCCCACCCTTGCCCGCACCGTCCCCAATGCCCGGCGGCTCGGCAGCACAAAGGACCCGCCCGAGATGCAGTCGACTCTCGCGCGCTCGATCTGTCGAGATCATCTCTTCAGCTTCGCGCGCATGAGCCTGGTCCTTAGTCTGCAACTGAGTTGTGCCGGACTGCAACTTGTGGTAGTATAAGTCGCGCTCTGGAATTCGATCGGGAGGGAAAATGGCGGGCCAGACTATTCTGATCATGCGACACGCCGACAAGCCCGAACCCGGTGGCGACGGCGGGGTCGATGCGACGGGCAAGCCCGACGACAAATCGCTGACGCCGCGCGGCTGGCAGAGGGCCGGAATTTGGGCCGACCTGTTCGCCCCGTCGCTTGGCCAGCAGCGCGTCTTGCCGAAGCCGGCCGCCATATTCGCCTCAGCGCCGGCGACCAAGGCCGAACTCGAGGCCGGCCATGGCGGCAGCAAGAGCCGCCGTCCGCTCGAGACGATATCGTCTCTGGCCGCAAAACTCGGGATCGATGTCGACTTGCGTTTTGCGAAGGGACAGGAAACCGACCTGGCTGCAACGCTCTCAGGGATGCCGGGAGTCACGCTCGTTTGCTGGCAGCACGAAGACATTGTCGCCATCGCCGACGCACTTACGCCGCAGCCTTGCGGCGTCCCCGGCAAATGGCCAGGCAGTTGCTTCAATGTCGTCTTTTGTTTCGATCGTCCCGAGGCTGGCGCCGCCTGGACATTTCAGCAGTTCGTGCCGGTCATGCTGAAGGACGACGCCTCCACGCAACTCTAGCCGGTGGCGCCATCAGCGCAGGCTGGCGTTGATGCGATCGAGCGCCGACAGGCCGGGGCAGAGGTCGGGCGTGTCGAGCGTGTTGAGCGGCGCCTCGACCGTGTTGAGATGGTGGTGCAGGTCCTTCGGCGTCGGATCGACGTACAGGAGACCGGTCACGACCTCACCGGCCGCCAGGCCCTCCTGCACGCGCTTCATCGCCGCGATCTTGTCGGACGGATCGTACTCCTCGCCGAGCTTGCGCAGACGCAGGATCGAGCCGTCGTGCTGTTGCACCGTGGTCAGCGTGCCCGGGTCGTATTGGGTGGTGATCTCCTCGCGGCCCTCGATGAAGTCGATGCGGTTCATTGCCTCGTTGTGCTCGCGCACATAGTCGTAGCTCTTGGTCGAGCCCGAGTGATTGTTGAAGGCCACGCACGGGCTGATGACGTCGAGGAAAGCCGCCCCGCGATGCGCCATCGCCGCCTTGATCAGCGGCACGAGCTGGTGCCTGTCGCCCGAGAAGGAGCGGCCGACGAAGGTGGCGCCCATCAGGATGGCGAGCGACACCAGGTCGATCGACTCCTCGCTGTTGGCAACGCCCTTCTTGCTGATCGAGCCCTTGTCGGCGGTGGCCGAGAACTGGCCCTTGGTCAGGCCGTACACGCCGTTGTTCATGACGATGTAGGTCATGTTGACGCCGCGGCGCATGATGTGCGCGAACTGGCCGAGCCCGATCGAGGCCGAGTCGCCGTCGCCCGAAACACCCATGTAGAGCAGGTCGCGGTTGGCCAGGTTGGCGCCGGTCATCACCGACGGCATGCGGCCGTGCACGGTGTTGAAGCCGTGGCTCGCGCCCACGAAGTAGGTCGGCGCCTTCGACGAGCAGCCGATGCCGCTTAGCTTGGCGACCTGGTGCGGCAGGATGTCGAGCTCGTAGCAAGCCTGGATGATGGCGGCGCTGATCGAATCGTGGCCGCAGCCGGCGCACAAGGTGGACACAGCGCCTTCGTAATCGCGGCGCGTGTAGCCGGCCTTGTTCTTGACCAGCGAGGGATGATGCAGCTTGGGCTTGGCGATGTAGGTCATGACGCCGCCTTTTCGAACGAAACCACCTTGAACTGGCCGAGCTTCTTGGCAATGTCGGCCGCGATGAAGCGTGCCGTGATCGGCGTGCCGTCGTAGTGCAGGATGGGAACCAGCTTGCGCGCGTCGAGCGTGAATTCGTTCATGATCATGGAACGCAGCTGGCCGTCGCGGTTCTGCTCGACCACGAAGACCTTGTCATGCTCGTGGATGAAATCCTCGACCGCCTGGGCGAACGGGAAGGCGCGCACGCGCAGCGCATTGACGTGGTTGCCGCCCTCCTCGAGATGGTCGAGCGCCTCGTCCATCGACGGGCTGGTCGAGCCGAAATAGATCACGCCGTAGCGCGTTGGCTTGGGCGCGGAGTAGCGTAGCGGCTGCGGCGCGATCTTGGCGGCAGTGGCGAACTTCTTCTGCAGCCGCTCCATGTTGCGCACATAGACCGCGCCTTCCTCGGAGTAGCGGGCATACTCGTCCTTGGTCGTGCCGCGGGTGAAGAACGAACCGCGCGTCGGATGCGTGCCGGGATAGGTGCGGAAGGGGATGCCGTCGCCGTCGACGTCGAGGTAGCGGCCGAAATTCTTGCCGGCGTCGAGGTCTTCGGCCGTCATCACCTTGCCGCGGTCGTAGCCGCGCTGCTCGTCCCACTGGAAGGGCTTGCAGAGGCGGTGGTTCATGCCGATGTCGAGATCGCTCATGACGAACACCGGCGTCTGCAGCCGGTCGGCGAGGTCGAGCGCGTCGGCGGCGAAGTCGAAGCACTCCTTCGGGTCCTCGGGAAACAGCAGCACGTGCTTGGTGTCGCCGTTGGAGGCGTAGGCGCAGGACAGCAGGTCGGACTGCTGCGTGCGCGTCGGCATGCCGGTCGACGGCCCGCCGCGCTGCACGTTGATGATCACCGCCGGCACCTCGGCGAAGGAGGCGAGGCCAATGAACTCGGTCATCAGCGAGATACCCGGGCCGGACGTGCTGGTGAAGGCGCGCGAGCCGTTCCAGCCGGCGCCGATCACGATGCCGATCGAGGCGAGCTCGTCCTCGGCCTGGACGATGGCATACTTGGCCTTGCCGGTCTCCTTGTCGTGCCTGAGCCGCATGCAATGGCCCTGGAAGGCCTCGGCGAGCGAGGAGGACGGCGTGATGGGATACCAGGCGCACACCGTGGCGCCGCCATAGACCGCGCCAAGTGCTGCCGCGTTGTTGCCTTCGACGAAGATGCGATCGCCGACATTGTCGGCCCGGCGGATCTTGAGCTTCACGCTCTCGGGATCGCCATGCTGCTTGATCCAATCGCGGCCGAGATTGAGCGCCTTGACGTTGGAATCTAAAAGCTTCTCCTTGCCCTTGAACTGTTCGCCGAACAGC
>JABCYT010000345.1 GCA_013290035.1 Alphaproteobacteria bacterium | reverse complement strand
ACGCACAGCACGTCGTTGCCGGCCGCCAGAAGGCGCTCGCACAAATGCGAACCCAGGAAGCCTGCGCCACCGGTGACCAATATCCGCTTGCTCATGATACCCCTGAATACCCGCCCACGTTCGGGCGCCGACACTAGGCTATCGAACTCTTGAAATCACTCCAAAACCGCCAAAGGATGCCGCCGCCTGGCGCCGGTTTGGCGTGGCCAACATCGCAAGAGGAAGCGTTCGATGAGCATCGAGATGACGGGCCTGGCGGACATCGTGCGCCAACATGCGGCGGCACGCCCCGACGCGGCGGCCATCGTCCATGCCGGGCGCACCACCAGCTATGCCGAGCTCGACCGCGCTTCGAACCGCGTCGCCAATGGGCTGATCGCCGAGGGCATCGGGCCGCAAGCGCGCGTGGCCCATCTCGACAAGAGCAGCGATATTTTCTTCGAGCTGCTGTTCGGCGCTGCCAAGGCCAACGCGGTGATGGTCTCGGTCAATTGGCGTCTCGCCCCGCCCGAAGTGCTGCACATCCTGAACGATGCCCAAGCCGAAATCCTGTTCGTCGGCGAAGAATACTTTCCCGTGATCGAGAAGATCCGCGATGAGCTGAAGACGATACGCAAGATCGTGGCCTTCGGCGGCCGCCACGGCACCTGGAGGTCCTTCGCCGAGTGGCGCGACCGGCAATCCGCCGCCGATCCGCGTTTGCCCGTCCGTTCCGGCGACACCGCCGTCCAGTTCTACACCAGCGGCACAACGGGTCTGCCCAAAGGCGCCGAGCTCACCAACGCCAACTTCGCCTGGATGTTTCCCCTGTGGACCAGGACCTGGCTGCTGGCGCCGGGCGTGCCCAATCTCGTCTGCCTGCCGATGTTCCACATCGGCGGCGCCGGCTGGGGCATTGCCGGCCTGTTCGCCGGCGCCACCAACCATGTCGTGCGCGAGTTCATCCCGGCGGAGATCCTGCAGATCATCGAGCGCGAACGGCTGCAGGTGATGCTGCTGGTGCCGGCCATGATCCTGTTCCTGGTGCAGGCGCCGCAGATCCGCGAGACCGACCTCAAGAGCCTGCGCCTGATCGTCTATGGCGCCGCGCCGATTCCGGCGGAGCTCCTGAAGCAGGCCATGGGCGTCTTTCCCTGCGGCTTCCAGCAGGTCTACGGCCTCACCGAGACGACGGGCGCCATCACCCTGCTGCCGCCCGACGACCACGACCCGACCGATGCCCGGAAGCTGTTGTCGTGCGGCTACGCGCAAACCGGCGTGGAACTGCGCATCCTGGGCGACGACGGCAGGGACTTGCCGGCAGGCGAAGTCGGCGAGATCGCCGTGCGCTCGCCGCAGATCATGCATGGCTACTGGCGGCTGCCCGAGGCCACCCGGCGCGCGATCCAGGGCGACTGGTTCCTGACCGGCGACGCGGGCTACCTCGACGACAAGGGCTACCTCTACATCTACGACCGGGTGAAGGACATGATCGTGTCGGGTGGCGAGAACATCTATCCGGCCGAGGTCGAGAGCGCGCTGTTCGGCCATCCGGCCGTGGCCGACGTCGCCGTGATCGGGGTGCCCGACGAGCGCTGGGGCGAGGCTGTCAAGGCCATCGTCGTGAAGCGGCCGGACGCCGACATCACGGCCGGCGAATTGCTCGACTGGGCGCGTGAGCGTATCGCCGGATACAAGCTGCCGAAATCGGTCGACTTCATCGTGGCGCTGCCGCGCAATCCGACGGGCAAGATCTTGAAGCGCGAACTGCGCAAGCCCTACTGGGGCGACAAGCAACGTCAGGTGAACTGACAGACGTGAACTGACAGACTCTACGGGTAACGGCGACCCAACGCGGGTCGCCGTTTCCGTGTCAGCGATGGTTCGGCCTAGCGGTGGCCGCCCCAGCTGCGCCCACCCGTGGAGGGGGCAGAGGTGCGGGTCATCGTCGAGGGGGCAGAGGCGCGGGTCATCGTCGGAGCAGCATACGCCTGCTGCGTGCCGCCCCAGCTACGCTGCGTTCCGGTCGTGGGCGTGGTCGGCGTCGTGCCACCGGCCTGCGGCTGGTGCCCGCCACCCCAGCTGCGCGAACCATTGCTCGGTTGCGTGCCGCTGGTGGGCGTGGTCGGCGTCGTGCCGCCGGCCTGCGGCTGGTGCCAGCCACCATTGCCCCAGTTGTGCGTGCCGTTGCTCGCCTGGGTGCCGCTGCCCGGCGTCGTGCCGCCGGTCTGCGGCTGATGCCAGCCGTTGTTGCCCCAGTTGTGCGTGCCGTTGCTCGCCTGGGTGCCGCTGCCCGGCGTCGTGCCGCCGGCCTGCGGCTGATGCCAGCCGTTGTTGCCCCAGTTGTGCGAACCGTTGCCGGGCTGGGTGTTCGACGCGCTACGATTGCCGTCCCAGCCGTTATGCTCGCCGCGCGCCCAGCCTTCATGCTGGCCGTTGTTCCCGCCATCGCGATCGCGATCACCGCCATGGTTCCAGGCGTTGCGATCGCGATCTCCGCCGTTGTTCCGGCCGTCGTGATCTCGATCACCGCCGTGGTTCCAGGCGTTGCGATCGCGATCCCCGCCATGGTTCGAAGCATCACGGTCACGGCCCCAACCATCGCGGCCGCCCGAGCCATTGCCGTCGGCACGCTGGTTGTCGTGGCTCTCGCGATAGATGTCGTGGCTCTCGCGGTTCAGCATGCCGTCGAGATGCTGACGCTCCTGGGGCGTGACCGTGCCGTCGGCACGCGCCCGGGCCTCGTAGCGATCGATACGCTGCTCGCCCTGCTCCAGGCGACGCGCCTCGCCCCGCGTCAGCTGGCCGTCAGCTCGTCCTTGCTCGATGCGGTCCTGCTGGTTGGCCTCCCGCGCATCGATGCTCCCCAGCGACTGCGCGGATGCACCGCCCGCAGCGAGTATGCCCGCCGACAGAACTGCGTAAGGGATAGTGCGAAATATGGACATCGTTCCCTCTCTTCACGTTTCGACGGCGGATGTACCGTCTTAGAATCGCTACGCCCACCTATCTCCAAACATCCCTCGAAATTGCCGCGCGTCGGCGCTAGAACCGCACGTCCGGTAAACGCCACAACAACGCCATGCCAATGTCCGAATTGCCAGAGAACCTAACGCCCGTTCGGCCCGCTCACGTCTTCGACGAAGGGCGCCTGGCCGACTACATGAAGACCAACGTCGCGGGCTATCGCGGCCCGATCCGCGTGCTGCAGTTCGAGGGCGGGCAGAGCAATCCGACCTTTCATGTGGCTGACGGCGGCGGCCGCATGTACGTGCTGCGCAAGAAGCCGCCCGGCAAGCTCCTGCCGTCGGCGCACCAGGTCGATCGCGAGTATCGGGTGATCAAGGCGCTGGCCGATCATACCAACGTGCCCGTGCCAAAGCCGTATGCGCTTTGCTGTGACGATTCGGTGATCGGCACGACCTTCTACATCATGCAGTTCCTGCCCGGCCGCATCCTGGCCGATCCGAAGATGCCGGGCATTTCGGCTGCCGATCGCGGCAGGATCTTCGACTCGATGAACGACGTGCTGGCCCGCATCCACAATGTCGATTACCGCGCCGTCGGCCTCGGCGACTACGGGCGCGAGGGCCAGTACATCCAGCGCCAGCTCGCCCGCTGGTCGAGCCAGTACGATCTCGCCCGCACCGAGCATATCGAATCGATGGAGGCGCTGAAGCGGTGGCTGCCGGCCAACATCCCGCCGGGCGACGAGACGCGGATCAATCACGGCGACTACCGGCTCGGCAACGCCATCGTCCATCCGACCGAGCCGCGCATCATCGCCGTGCTCGACTGGGAGCTCAGCACGCTCGGCCATCCGCTGGCCGACCTCGGCTACAACTGCATGATGTACCATTTCGGCGAGGGCTTCGGCGCCTCGGGCGGCTATGCCGGCATGGATCTCAAGGCGTTCGGCATTCCCACCGAGGCCGAATATCTCGCGGCCTATGCCCAGCGCACCGGCCGCACCGAGGTCCCGTCGTGGGACTTCTACCTCGCCTTCTCGCTGTTCCGGCTCGCCGCGATCGTGCAGGGCGTCTACAAACGCGGCCTCGACGGCAACGCCTCGTCGGAAACCGCCACCAAGTACGGCAACCGCGCCAAGGCGATGGCCGATCTTGCCTGGTCGATGGTCGAGAAGCGGGCTTGATCTTGCCGGACCGCGGGCCTCCAGGCCCGCATCTTCGTCGATCGAATAATGACAAGAGCGGGCCTGGAGGCCCGCGGTCCGGCAAGACCTACTCGTCGGTCGAGGGCACCATCGAGGTGTCGTCGCCGACCGGGCAGCCTGCGCTGTCGACCACGGCATTGGACGGATTGCGATAGCGATCGATGTCGTAGGGCGCCGAGTCGCTGGGCGCGCGCGGCGGCGGTGTGCGCAACGTCCAGGATACGAGCTGCTTGATGACGCCGCCCAGCGCCTGGTCGAACGCCTCGACGACTTTCGGAATCTTGTCGCCGCGCGCCCGCACGCAGCGCTCGAACGACCCGACGCCGATGATCTGCCGCTCAGGCAAACGCACGAGCTTGGCGATAATGCGCACCCGGATGATGGGCGGCTTGCCATAGTAGTACAGCGCCTCGAAGTTGCGCAGGTCGGGCTGCAGCACGTAGTTGGCGCGAAGCTCGATCGATTCGCGCGACACCGCGACGATCTTGCGCGTGTTCTCGAACGAATCGACGATCCGCGTCTGCACCATCAGCGGCGCCCGGTCGGTCCAGGCCGCGTTGGCGTAGTAGTCCGTCGACGTCGGCGTCATGGCAATGGCGATGCGCCCGGTGCTGAGGTTGGCCGAGGCCGCCGGCGCTTCGACGGCGAGCTGCCAATAGACCGCGGGCAGGTCGGGATCGAACGTGCTCTTGGGCGTCACCGTATAGAGATCGATCGGGTCGTTCACGGCGCTGATCAACGCGCAGCCGGCAAGTGACGCGGCCGCCGCCGCCGAGACGGCCATGCGGAGGATCATTTGGGCGTATATCCCTGCTTGCCGCTGAAGACGAAGCCGGGC
>JABCYT010000344.1 GCA_013290035.1 Alphaproteobacteria bacterium | reverse complement strand
AAGCAAGACCCTGTTCACCACCGTGATGACGCGCGACAGCGTCGAGGGCAAGACGCTGCCGCCCGAGGTCGTGGGCATCGCCAAGCGTGTCTGGCCGTCGCTCGAGAAGGTCGAAGCGGTCGACCGCTACACGGTGCGTTTCGTCAATCGTGTGCCCGACGTGACGTTGGAAGGCCGCATCGCGGGCGCGGCCAGCGAGATCATCAGCCGGCGCGGCTTCATGGAAGCCCGGAACTGGATCGAATGGTCGCGCAAGCCGGTGGCGACCGGTCCCTACAAGGTGCGCGAGTTCAGGCCCGACGAGACCCTGCTGCTCGACGCCCATGACGACTATTGGGGCGGCCGACCGCCGATCAAGACGCTGCGCTTCGTCGTCGTTCCCGAAGTTTCGAGCCGCATCAACGGCCTGCTGACCGGCGAATACCAGTTCATCTGCGACGTGCCGCCCGACCAGGTGACGACCATCGAGCAGAATCCCAAGTTCGAGGTCCAGGGCGGGCTGGTCACCAACCACCGCATCATCGTCTTCGACGAGCATCACAAGCAGCTTGTCGATCCGCGCGTCCGCCAGGCGATCACCCACGCCATCGATCGCCAGGCCATCGTCGACAGCCTGTGGGCCGGCCGTACGCGCGTGCCGCCGGGCCTGCAATGGGAATTCTACGACAAGATGTTTGTCGAAGGCTGGACGGTGCCGGAATTCGATCCGGCCAAGGCGCGCGAGCTGCTGCGCGCCGCCAACTACAAGGGCGATCCGATCCCGTTTCGCGTGCTCAACAACTACTACACCAACCAGGTCGGCACGGCGCAGATCCTCACCGAGATGTGGCGCAGCGCGGGGCTCAACGTCCAGATCGAGATGCGCGAGAACTGGCAGCAGATCTTCGAGAACAACGGCCAGCGCGCGATCCGCGACTGGTCGAACAGCGCAGGCTTCTCCGATCCCATCAGCTCGATCGTCGGCCAGCACGGACCGCAGGGCCAGCAGCAGCAGTCACAGGAGTGGACCAACGCCGAGATGAACACGCTGTCGGCCGCCATGGAGACCGAGTTCGACCTCGTCAAGCGCAAGGCGATGTTCAAGCGCATGCTGGAAATCTGCGAGCGCGTGGACCCCGCCTACACGGTGCTGCACCAGACCGCGACCTTCACCGCCAAGCGCAAGGACATCGTTTGGAAAGCCGCACCCGCCTTCCAGATGGATTTCCGCGCCGGCAATTTCCGCATGGCTTAGGTCGGACGATTGCTGCGTTCATGGGCGTACCGCTGATCGACATACGCGGCCTGACCGTCGATTTCGACGCCGGCCAGCGCGTCGTCCGCGCCCTGCACGGCGTCGACCTGGCGATCCACGGCGGCGAGGCGGTCGGGCTGGTGGGCGAATCGGGCTCGGGCAAGAGCGTGACCTGGCTTGCGGCGCTGGGGCTGCTCGGCAACCGCGCCCGCATCGGCGGCGAGGTCCTGTTCGAGGGCCGCAACCTGGTGGGTGCGCCGGCCAGCGATCTCGAGGCCGTCCGCGGCGCGCGGATCGCGATGATCTTCCAGGACCCGTCGAGCAGCCTCAACCCGGTCTATCGCATCGGCCAGCAGCTCGCCGAGGCGCTGCAGCTCCATCGCGGGATGAGCGGTGCGGCGGCGCTCGCCGAGGCGGCGCGGCTGCTCGATCGCGTCGGCATCGCCGATGCGACCCGCCGGCTGCGCGATTATCCGCATGAGCTGTCGGGCGGTATGAACCAGCGGGTGATGATCGCCATGGCGTTGAGCGGCCAGCCTCGGATCCTGGTCGCCGACGAACCGACCACCGCGCTCGACGCCACCATCCAGGCGCAGATCCTGGAACTGCTGCAGGAAATCCGCCGCGACAGTGCAATGGCGCTGGTCCTCATCAGCCACGATCTCGGCGTGGTGGCGGAGAACACCGACCGCGTGTGCGTCATGTATGCCGGCCGCATCGTCGAGGATGCGCCGATCGCCACCATCTTCGAGGCGCCGGCGCATCCCTACACGTCCGGCCTGCTCGCCGCCTTGCCCGATCTCGAAGGGCCACGCCGCCGGCTTTTGGCAATCCCCGGGGTCGTGCCCGAGCCGTGGAACCTGCCGCTGGGCTGCAGCTTCGCGCCGCGCTGCCCCGAGTTCGAGCGGGCCTGCGAAGCGGCCGTGCCGCCGGCCATCGAGCTCGTGCACGGCCATCGCGCGGCCTGCATTCATGCCCGGAGCGGAAGCGCTTGAGCGAGCCGCTCCTCCAGGCCGAAGGCCTCGTCCGCCACTATCGGATCCGTCACGGCAGCCGGCTGTTCAGTCATCCCGCGACCTTGCGCGCCGTCGATGGCGTTTCCTTCACCTTGCAACCCGGCCGCACCTTGGGCCTGGTGGGCGAATCGGGCTGCGGCAAGACCACCACTGCCAGGCTGGTGCTGGGCCTGCTGCCGTTGACCGAAGGCGAAATCCGCCTGCAAGGCGAGACCCTGCCCCAGGCGGGATCGATGCGCTGGCGCGAGCTGCGGCGCGTCATGCAGATGGTCTACCAGGATCCTCTGGCGGCGCTCGACCGGCGCATTGCGGTCGGCCGGCAGGTCATGGAGCCGCTCGTGATCCACGCCATCGGCGCGCCGGCCGAGCGTCGCGACAGGGCAATGGCGATCCTGCAGTCGGTCGGACTGCAGGCCCATCACTTCGACCGCTATCCCCATGAGCTCTCGGGCGGCCAGCGCCAGCGGATCGTGCTCGCCCGGGCGCTGATCCTGTCGCCGCGGCTGCTGGTCTGCGACGAGCCGATCTCCGCCCTCGACGTGTCGATCCAGGCGCAGGTCGTCAATCTGCTGCTCGATCTGCAGGCTGAGATGGGGCTGGCCTATCTCTTCATCAGCCACGACCTGCGCATGGTCCGCCAGGTGAGCCACGAGGTGGCGGTGATGTATCTCGGCCGCATCGTCGAACGCGGCGATCCCGACCGGCTGTTCGCAGCACCTTCGCATCCCTACACGCAAGCGCTGGTTTCGGCGATTCCGGTGGCGCATCGCAGCGGGCGGCAGAGGCTGATCCTGAAAGGCGATCCACCCAACCCGGTCGATGTGCCGACGGGCTGCGCCTTTCACGAGCGCTGCCCGATCGCCGTGGCGCGCTGCCGCACCGAAACACCGGCCCTGCGTCCGCTGGCCGACGGGCGACACGTCGCCTGCCATCTCGCACCCGGTGCCGCAGATGCTTGAGTCTTGCCGGACCGCGGGCCTCCAGGCCCGCTCATGCTTTGTCTGCGACAACAAGGACGCGGCACTGACGTGCGGCGCTCCCGGCGAAAAGAAGAGCGGGCCTGGAGGCCCGCGGTCCGGCAAGCAGACGCCATCATGATGCGCTATCTCGCCGGACGGCTGCTGCGGGCCCTCTTGACCATCTTCCTGGTGGTGACCTTCGCCTTCTTCGTGCTGCGTCTGTCCGGCGACCCGGCCCTGCTCATCATGTCGGTCGACGCCCCGCCCGAATCGATCGAGGCCTTCCGCAAATCGTGGGGCCTCGATCAGCCGATCTGGATGCAATATCTCGCCTATATCGGCCACGCTCTGACCGGCGATCTCGGCAACTCCATGCGCGATGGCCGGCCGGCCATCCAGCTCGTGCTCGAGCGCGTGCCCGCGACCTTGGCAATCACCGTGCCGGCCTTCTTCCTGAAAATCGCGATCGGCGTGCCGGCCGGCATCTACGCCGCGCTGCACCGCAACTCCTTCGCCGATCGGCTCACCATGCTGCTGTCGGTCGCGGGCTTCACCATGCCGAGCTTCGTGCTGGCGCTGCTGCTGGTTTTGGTCTTTTCGGTGCAGCTCGGCTGGCTGCCGAGCAGCGGCAGCGAAGGCATGGCCAATGCGATCCTGCCGATCGTCACCCTGGGCGCCGCAGGCGCGGCGATCCTGGCGCGCTTCACCCGCTCGGCCATGCTGGAAGTGCTGGGTCAGCCTTATATCCGGGCGGCCTCGGCCAAGGGCCTGTCGTGGCGGCGGGTGGTGACCGAGCATGCCCTGCCCAATGCCGCCATCCCGACCACCACCATCATCGGCTTCATGGTCGGCACCCTGATCGCGGGCGCCGTGGTGGTCGAAAGCGTGTTCGCCTGGCCCGGCATCGGCCGCCTGCTGGTCGTCTCGGTCGCCAACCGCGATCTCGCCGTCGTGCAGACCATCCTGCTGTTCGTCGCGGCGACGATGGTGAGCGCCAACATCATCGTCGACTTCGTCTATGGCTGGATCGACCCGCGCATGCGCACGGCCCCGCGATGACCGCGACCGTCACCTCGACGCCGATCCAGCGCAGCCGCGGCGCGCGCTTCTTCGAAGCCTGGCCGCCGCTCACCCTGGCGGCGCTCGTCTGGATCGCGCTGATGCTGGTGGTGGCATTGGGCGCCGACTGGCTGGCGCCTTATCATTTCTCCGCCCTCGATCTGCGCGCGCGTCTCTTGCCGCCGGCGCCTTTCGGCGGCAGCTGGCGCCATGCGCTGGGCACCGACGAGCTCGGCCGCGACGTGCTTTCGCGCCTGATCGTGTCGATTCGCATCAGCCTGCTGATCGCCTTCTTCGGCACCCTGATCGCCGCCACCTTGGGGACGGCGTTGGGCTTCGTCGCCGCCCATTTCCGCCGCAAGGTCGAATGGCTGATCCTGATGCTGATCGATTTTCACGCCAGCGTGCCCTTCCTGATCGTGGCGCTGGCGGTGCTCGCCTTCTTCGGCAACTCGCTGGTGCTGTTCGTCTGCCTCATGGGGCTGAACAGCTGGGAGCGCTACGCCCGCATCGCGCGCGGCCTCACCATCGCCGCCAACGAGCAGGGTTATGCCAGCGCCATCCGCCAGCTCGGCGCCTCGAGCTGGCGGGTGTATGGCGTGCATGTCCTGCCCAACATCGCCTCGACCTTGATCGTTTCCATGACCATCACCTTTCCCGAGACGATCCTGCTGGAAAGCGGCCTGTCGTTCCTCGGGCTGGGGGTGCAGCCGCCGCTCAGTTCGTTG
>JABCYT010000343.1 GCA_013290035.1 Alphaproteobacteria bacterium | reverse complement strand
CGAGACCCGCGAGGAGCTGATGTACAACAAGGACAAGCTGCTCGCCAACGGCGACCAGTGGGAGTCGGTGATCGCGGCCAACCTGCAGTCCGACGCGGCGTATCGCTGAGCCAGGACGGGTAGGGGGAAGATCATGCTGCTGCAGGCTCTGGCCTTTTACGTTTTTGCGTTCGTCGTCATGGCGTCGGCCGCCATGGTCGTGGTGTCGCGCAATCCGGTCTATTCGGTGCTGTTCCTGATCCTGGCGTTCTTCAACGCTGCGGCGCTGTTCCTGCTGATCGGCGCCGAGTTCATCGCCATGATCCTGATCATCGTCTATGTCGGCGCGGTGGCCGTGCTGTTCCTGTTCGTCGTCATGATGCTCGACATCAACCTCGCCAAGCTGCGCGAGGGCTTCCTGAAATACCTGCCGGTCGGCGCCATGATCGGTTTCGTGCTGTTCCTCGAGATCCTGTTCGGGTTGGGCGTGCTGGGCGGCAATTCGACGTCGTTGGCGGGCATCGGCAAGGCCATGCCGCAGGTGATCGCGGTCGACAATACGCGCGCCATCGGCCGCGTCCTCTACACCCAGTATTTCTACCTCTTCCAGGTGGCGGGCCTGGTGCTCCTGGTCGCCATGATCGGCGCCATCGTGCTGACCTTGCGCCGCCGGCCCGGCCTGCGCCGCCAGCGCATCAGCGAGCAGCTCTATCGGCCCAAGGACGAAGCCGTCACGGTGGTCAAGGTGCCGACGCGGGGAGGCGTTTGATGACCATCGGCCTCGGCCACTATCTCTTTGTCGCGGCAGTGCTGTTCACGCTGGGCATCCTGGGCATTTTCCTCAACCGCAAGAACGTCATCGTCATCCTGATGTGCGTCGAGCTGATGCTGCTCGCGGTGAACATCAATCTCGTGGCCTTCTCGGTCTTCCAGGGCAATGTCGTGGGCCAAATCTTCGCCATGCTGGTGCTGACCGTGGCGGCTGCCGAGGCGGCGATCGGCCTCGCCATCCTGGTGGTCTATTTCCGCAACCGCGGAACGATCGAGGTCGAAGACATCAACGCGATGAAGGGCTAGGGGCGCGCACTCATGGATCTCGCCATCAAGCTCATCGTCCTGCTGCCGCTGCTCGCGGCGGCGATCGCCGGCCTGTTCTGCCGCATCATCGGCGACCGGCCGGCGCAGATCGTCACCTGCGCGGCGCTGCTGATCGCCGCGGCATTGTCGATCTTCGTCTTCGTGCGCATCGGCTTCGGGCCGGAAAACGCCAAGCTGATCGTCGTCAGGCTTTTCACCTGGATGGACTCCGGAACGTTGAACGTCGATTGGTCGCTCCGCGTCGACACCCTGACCGCGGTCATGCTGATCGTCGTCACCGGCGTGTCGTCGATGGTGCACATCTATTCGATCGGCTACATGGTCGACGACCCCGGTATCCCGCGCTTCATGTCGTATCTGAGCCTGTTCACCTTCTTCATGCTGATGCTGGTGACGTCGGACAACCTCGTCCAGCTGTTCTTCGGCTGGGAGGGCGTGGGTCTCGCCTCGTACCTGCTGATCGGCTTCTGGTACGACAGGCCGTCGGCCAATGCCGCCGCCATCAAGGCCTTCATCGTCACGCGGGTCGGCGATTTCGGCTTCGCGCTCGGCATTTTCGCCGTCTGGATGCTGAGCGGCGCGATCAACTACGCCGACATCTTCGCCAAGGGCCCCGAGATGGCCCAGATGCGCCTCCATTTCCTCGGCATGGACTTGCCGGCGCTGGAGACGGCCTGCGTGCTGCTGTTCGTCGGCGCCATGGGCAAGTCGGCCCAGCTCGGGTTGCACACCTGGCTGCCCGACGCCATGGAAGGCCCGACGCCGGTCTCCGCCCTGATCCATGCCGCCACCATGGTGACGGCCGGCGTGTTCATGGTCTGCCGCCTCTCGCCGCTGTTCGAGCTGGCGCCGATCGCCTCGGCAGTCGTCACCCTCGTGGGCGCCTCGACAGCCTTCTTCGCCGCCACGATCGGCCTCACCCAGTTCGACATCAAGCGGGTCGTCGCCTATTCGACCTGCAGCCAGCTCGGCTACATGTTCTTCGCCGCCGGCGTCGGCTCCTACTCGGCGGCGATGTTCCACCTCACGACCCACGCCTTCTTCAAGGCGCTGCTGTTCCTGGGCTCGGGCTCGGTCATCACCGCGCTGCACCACGAGCAGGACATGCGCAAGATGGGCGGCGTCAAGGAGAAGACGCCACAGACCTTCTGGCTGATGTGGGTCGGCACCTTGGCGTTGTCGGGCATCGGCGTGCCCTTCCTGCTTGGCAACGGCATCGGCTTCGCGGGATTCTATTCCAAGGACATGATGGAGGAGTCGGCGTACGGGGTGCACACCACGGTGGGCCTCATCGCCTTCTGGCTGGGCGTCGTGGCCGCCTTCATGACCGCTTTCTATTCGACCCGCCTGATGTTCATGACCTTCTACGGCAAGTATCGCGGCGATCATCATACCTGGGAGCATGCCCACGAATCGCCTGCGGTCATCCTGATTCCGCTCTACGTGCTGGGAGCCGGCGCGCTGCTGTCGGGCTACATCGCCTTCGACTGGTACGTCGGTCACGACTGGCTGGCCTTCTGGGGCACCCAGTCGATCGCCGTGAAGTCCACCGGAGAGGTGCTGCACCACGCGCACGAGGTGCCGGTGTGGGTGACCCTGGCGCCGCTGGTCTTTGCCCTGTCGGGCATTGGGCTGAGCTACCTGTACTACATCGTCAATCCGGCGCTGCCGGCGCTCACCGCGCGGCGCTTTCCGGCCATCTACGCGCTGTTCTACAACAAGTGGTACTTCGACGAGATCTATGATGCCGTCTTCGTGAGGCCGGCGCTCGCGATCGGACGCTTCCTCTGGAAGAAGGGCGATGGCGCGGTGATCGATGGTCTCGGCCCCGACAACCTCGCCGCCCGCGCCCAGGAGATGGCGGGCGTGCTGATGCGCTTCCAGAGCGGCTACCTCTATCACTATGCGTTCGTGATGCTGGTCGGCGTGGCCGGTCTCGTCACCTACTTCATGATGACGGCGGCGGGGTAGGGCCGATGTCGAGTTGGCCTATCCTTTCGCTCATCACGTTCCTGCCCTTGGTGGGGGTGTTCTTCTGCCTGGTCGTGAACGGCCCGAAGGAGGCCGTCGACCGCAACTGCAGGAGCGCCGCGCTGCTCACGTCGGTGGTGACGTTCCTGATCTCGCTGCTGCTGTGGGCGCGCTTCGACGCCACCAAGGCGGGCTTCCAGTTCGAGGAGAAGCTCGACTGGGTGCCGGCCCTCAACATCGGCTACCACATGGGCATCGACGGCATCTCGCTGTTCTTCGTCCTGCTGGCGACCCTGCTGACGCCGATCTGCATCCTGTCGGCCTGGGACGCGGTTCGTGTCCGCGTCAAGGAGTACATGATCGCCTTCCTGGTGCTCGAGACCTTCATGGTCGGCATGTTCAGCGCGCTCGATCTCGCGCTGTTCTATGTCTTCTTCGAAGGCGTGCTGATCCCGATGTTCCTGATCATCGGCGTCTGGGGCGGCGAGAGGCGCGTCTACGCCGCCTTCAAGTTCTTCCTCTACACCCTGCTCGGCTCGGTGCTGATGCTGCTGGCCATCATCGCCATCTACTGGCAGCTCGGCACATCGGACATCCCGACGGCCATGGAGAAGCTCAGCCTGCCGTTCACCTGGCAGTGCTGGCTGTTCCTGGCCTTTTTCGCCTCGTTCGCCGTCAAGATGCCGATGTGGCCCGTCCATACCTGGCTGCCGGACGCCCATGTCGAGGCGCCGACCGCGGGCTCGGTCATGCTGGCCGGCGTGCTGCTGAAGATGGGCGGCTACGGCTTCCTGCGGCTGTCGATCCCGCTCCTGCCGGAGGCCACGCAGTACTTCGCGCCCATGATCTTCGGCCTGTCGGTCGTGGCCGTCATCTACACCTCGCTGGTGGCGCTGGTGCAGGAGGACATGAAGAAGCTGATCGCCTATTCGTCGGTCGCCCATATGGGCCTCGTCACGATCGGCGCCTTCATCCTCAACATGCAGTCGGTCCAGGGCTCGATGTTCCAGATGCTGAGCCACGGCATCGTCTCGGCCGCGCTCTTCCTCTGTGTCGGCGTGCTCTACGACCGCATGCACACCCACGAGATCGCGGTCTTTGGCGGCCTCGTCCACCGCATGCCGCGTTACGCCTTCGTCTTCATGTTCTTCACCCTGGCGAGCATTGGCCTGCCGGGCCTGTCGGGCTTCGTCGGCGAGTTCCTGGTCCTGCTCGGCACCTTCAAGGTCAATACCTGGGTGGCGTTCCTGGCGGCCACCGGCATGTTCCTGGGGGCGGCCTATGCGCTCTGGCTCTATCGCAAGATCATCTTCGGCGAGCTCACCAAGGAGTCGCTGAAGGCCATCCTCGACATGAACCGCCGCGAGGTCGTGGTCTTCCTGCCGCTGGTGTTGCTGGCGCTGTGGATGGGCATCTACCCCAATTCCTTCCTCGATCCGATGGCGCCCACCATCGACAAGCTGGTCGGCGACTACCAGGCGGCCATCAAGCTCGCCCACACCGCCTCGTTGGCGCCATGAGCGGCCGGGAACCCTGAACATGATGCTCGGTATCGAATCCTGGACGCTGGCCCGGCCGGAGCTCTTCCTCGCGGCCGTCACGGCCCTTTTGCTGGTCTACGGCGTGGTCCGCGGCGAGGTGGCGACTCCGTTCGTGTCGACCGCGACCGCGCTTGCCCTGCTGGTGACGGCGGTGCTGCTGTTCGTGCCGTATCGCGAGGGCACGGCCTTCGCCTCGCTGTTCATCGTCGATCGCCTCACCACCACCATGAAAGCGCTGGTCCTGGTCGGATCGGCCATCGCCATCCTGATGTCGCGCGCCTATTTCGAGCGCATCAAGGCCTGGCGTTTCGAGTATCCGCTGCTGGTCGCGCTGGCGACGCTCGGCATGATGCTGATGATCTCGGCCAACGACCTGATGGCGCTCTATGTCGGCCTCGAGCTGCAGT
>JABCYT010000342.1 GCA_013290035.1 Alphaproteobacteria bacterium | reverse complement strand
CGCGCCCTCCTCGCGCACCCGCGCGATGATCTCGAACATGTCGTCTACGACGGTGGGCGCCAACCCGAGCGACGGCTCGTCGAACAGCACGATGCGCGGTCGCGCCATCAATGCGCGGCCGATCGCCACCATCTGCTGCTGGCCGCCCGACAGTTCGCCGGCGAGCTGGCCGCGCTTGTCGCGCAGGATGGGAAACAGGCCGTAAACCCGTTCCAGGGATTGATCGCGCCCGGCCCTTGCCGCCGGCAGATAGCAGCCGAGTTCGAGGTTTTCCTCGACCGACATTTTGACGAACAGTCGCCGACCCTCAGGCACCAGGGCGATGCCGTGGCTGCAATAGTCGTGGGCGCGGACGCAGGTCATGTCGACACCGTCGAAGCGCAGCTCGCCCTGCCGGCAGCGCAGCAGGCCCGCGATGGCGTTGATCAAGGTCGTCTTTCCGGCGCCGTTGGGGCCGATCACCGACACGATCTCGGCGGCTCCGACGTCGAGCGAAACGTCCCACACGGCGGGCGCGTCGCCGTAACCGATATGCAGGTTGCGCGCTTCAAGCAGCATAGGCCTTGCCCAGATAGATGCTGACGACCCGCGGATCGCGCATCACGTCGCGCGGTGCGCCCAAAGCGAAGAGCTTGCCTTCGTTCAACACGGCGATGCGGTCGGAAAGCTCGACCACGGCCCGCATCAGATGCTCGACGAAGACGATGGTGGCGCCCTGACCACGGATGGCGCGCACCAGACGGATGGCGTTGTCGATCTCCGCCGGATTCAGGCCCGACAGGACCTCGTCGAGCAACAGCAGCTTGGGCTTCGCCGCAAGTGCCCGCGCCAGCTCGAGAAACTTGCGTTCATGCAGGTTGAGCTCGGCGGGCAGCGCCTCTTCCTTGCTGCCGAGTCCGGTAAAGCCGATCCAGTGCCGCGCCTCGTCGCGAATTTCCCGCTGGGCGCGCACCGGGCCGCCGAACGTCGCGGCCAAGGCGACGTTGTCGAGCACACTCATGTTCGCGAACGGCCGCGGGATCTGGTAGGTGCGGGCCACGCCGCGGCGGGCAATTTCGTGGGCCGCGAGGCTGCCGATCGAGACGCCGTCGACCGCGACCGTGCCGCTGCTGAGCGGATAGTGCCCGGAAATGACGTTGATCAGCGTGGTCTTGCCCGAGCCGTTGGGCCCGACCAGGCCGAAGATCTCGCCCTCGCGCACGTCGAGATCGACGCCCGCCAGGGCCTGCAGGCCGCCGAAGCGCTTGGTGACGGCGCGCACTTCCAGGATATGTCGCTCGCCGATCGGCCGCACCGTCGCCGGCACGACGGGCACCACCTCGGCCTGTGCCTTGGCGGGCTGGGGCCGACGCTTCTTGGCCCAATGCTGGATCGCGGGAATGACCCCATCGGGAAGCCACAGGATGGCGACGATCAGGATCAGGCCGACGATGGCGCGGCCGATCATCGCCTCGCCGCCGCTGATGAAGGCATAGAGCAAGGTGGTGATGGCGGTGGCTCCGACAGCCGGGCCAAGCCAATGGCGCGAGCCGCCCAGCACGCTCATCAGAACGACGTAGAGCGGCACCGTGAGCTCGAACGTGCCGGCGACCGTGAGGAAGCCGACATACATGGCATGAATGCCGCCCACGGCGCCGGCGATGCCGGCGGAGAGCGCAAAGGCCAGGAGCTTGTAGCGGAAGGTCGGCACGCCCTTGGCCTCGGCGACGTCCTCGTCGTCGTGGATGGCGAACAGGCCCATGCCCAACCGCGAATGGGCAACCCACCACGCCGTTACGAGCGTCAGCACGCAGATCGCGAATCCCAAGATGTAGATGGTGCCCGTCGGAGTCGGCATGAGATGCGGCAGCGGCACGGCGCTCATGAACACGCCGCCGCCGCCATCGATCGGCGTGTTGAGGATGATGGTGCCGATCACGAAGGTGACCGCAAGCGTCAGCAGCGCGAACAGCTCCCCGCGCAGGCGGCGCAGACGGAAGACGACGGCGCCGACGCCGACGCCGAGCAGCGCCGAGAGCGCCGCCGCGGCCGGTATGGTGAGCAGGAACGGCACGCCGGCTTTGGTCGTCAACGTGGCCGTCGTGTACATGCCGACGCCGAAGAATGCGGCATGACCCAGGCTGAAATAGCCGGCGAAGCCGCTCAGCAGCGCCCAGCTCGTCGACAGCGAGACCCAGAAGAACACGAGGTAGACGAAGGAATCGTAGAAGGCCGGCAGGCCTGCCGTCGGCAGCAGCGCCAGGGCCACGATGGCGAGCCCGGCCACGACTTTGGGCAGGTCGCGCGCGGCGTTCATAGCCACTCCGGATCCCACAGCAGGATCGCGATCAGCATCGAGAACGACACCACCGGCGCCCAGGCCGGACTCAGGACCGCCATGGCGATGGATTCGCTGGCGCCAACCAGCATGCCGGCCGCCAGCGCACCCAGCGGATTGCCCAGCCGGCCGATGATGACGACGGCGAACACCACGCCGAGCCAGGTCCAGATCTGCGCCGGCGCCAGGGTGGCAATCAGCGCGATGAAGGTGCCGGCGATGCCGGCATAGGCCGCCCCCATGCCGGAGATCAGGTAGGCGAGCTTGCGGTAGTCGACGCCATAGGCCGCGGCGATGTCGGCGTCTTCGGCGCTCGCGCGCAACGCCTTGCCGACATAGGTCTTGCGCAGCCACTGCCAGGTGCCCCAGGCCAGCACGCCGGCCACCAGGCAGAGGGTGAGCTCGAGCACCGGGATGTAGAACGGCCCGGCCTTGATCGACAGCGTCGAGTAGGGCGTCTCGAAGCGGCGGTAGTCGGCTGTCCAGTAGAGCTGGATCGCCACTTCGAGGATGACGGCGAAGCTGAAGGTGATCAGGAGCGAGGCGAGCTCGTTGACCTTGAACCTGTCGAACAGCCAGTGCTGCGCCAGGCCGATCAGGAACATCGCCGGCACGACCATCGCCGCCGACCACCACGGCGCCACGTGATAGGTCGTGCCGAGCTCGTAGGTAAGATAGGCGGCGAGGAAAGCGAGCGCGAAGTGGCTGAGATTGACCAGCCGCAACAGGCCCCAGCTCAGGCTGAGGCCGAGCGCCAGCAGACCGTACATGCCCCCGGCCAGGACACCGGAGATCAACGCCTGGCCGAGCAGCGTGGCGCTTGGCATGAAGCCAACATCTTTCCTCCCCCGTTAAACGGGGGAGGATACAGGAGGGGGAAAGCCCCAAACGAGATGTCCGAAGATGTCATGATCTGAAACTGGCGAGCTTCCCCACTGCGGCTTTCCCCCTCCCGGCCCTCCCCCGTATGACGGGGGAGGAGAGCAGGCTCATGACGCGATCAGCTTGACCCCGGGCGCGGCGAACTCCGTCGGCCAGACCACCTTCCACTCCTTGTTCTGCACCTGCTTGACGAGCTGGGCTGCGTCGCCGTGGTTGAACGGCCCGTCGAAGCGCAGGCTGCCGTAGACGGTGGTCACCCGGTTCTTCTTGAGCCAGGCCGCGATCTTCTCGTCGTCGAGGCTGCCCGCAGCGTTCACGGCGATCTCCAGGATCTGCCATTCCGAGATCATGCCGCAGGCCTGGGCATCGATGGTGCTGTAGGGCAGGTTGGCCTTGGTCGCCTTTTCCTTGAACTCCGAGGCGAGCTTCTTCATGCCCGGCCGGCTCATGAAAGGCTCGTCGGGCTCGAGGAACGTCGAGCACAGGACCTTGTCGCCGTCGGGCGAGAGCGCGAGCGGACCCGGCGCCGGGTAGAGGTGAAAGCTGTTCTTGGGCGTGTAGTCGAGCTTGCGCAGCGACTCCAGGACCTGGTTGCTCTCCAGACCCAGCGAGCCCACCCAGAGGAAATCGGGATTGGTCTCCTTCACCCTGGCGGCGATGGCGCCGAAATCGCGGTTGCCCGATTCGTATTCGAGATAGAGCAGCACCTTGACGCCGCGCTTCTCGGCCTGGTCGCGCATGCCTTGCGCCATGAACTGGGCCGACGGGAATTTCGAGGTCAGCACGACGATGGTCTTGGGCGGCGTCGGCATGGCCGCCATCATGTCCAGGATGACGTTGGGATAGGTCTTGTCCGGCTCCGGGCCGAACGGCGTCGCCGGGAAGGCGCGGTCGTAGGTCTGCAGCTTGGGGATGCCCATGCTGCTCTGGATGATCACCTTGCCGTAGCGCTGCGCCACGCCCATCGCCGCCAGGATCGGCGCGGTGGCGTAAGGCCCCTGGATGAGGTCGACCTTGTCGACGGTTATGAGCTTCTCGTAGAGGCTGCGCGCGACGTCGGGCTTGGACTGGTCGTCGAGCAGCACATACTCCACGGGCCGGCCGAGGAAGCCGTTCCGGCCGTTGATCTCCTCGACCATGATCTCCGAGGCGATCTTGTGGATCACCGCGGTCTGGGCGAGGAAGCCCGTCAACGACAGCGTACCACCGACCTTCACCGGCGTGCCCGAGGGCGCCGCGCGCACAATCGCGGGCGCTCCCAGCACCGCCGTTGCTCCGACCATGCCCGCCAAGACGCGGCGACGAGGCCACGCGCTCGTGCGATCCATCATGTTTCCTCCAGACCGGCGCGTTTGTTTGTGGATGAGCGCCGTTATCCCGATGGTGGGATAACGCTGGCGGCCTGTAAACGATTTTTCGAAAGTTGCGAAACTTTCGAAGATCGCCGTTACCGCACGGTGACTCCCAGGAAACGCTCGAGCGGACCTCGATCGGCCAGCAGCGCCGCGCTGGCGCCCTGATGAACGATGCGACCACGCTCGAGGATCAATGCGCGGTCGGTGATGGGCAGGATCTTCTGCGCATGCTGCTCGACGATAATGGCGGCGAGTCCCTCCTCGCGGAACAGCTGCGCCAGCGCGGCCAGCAGTTCGTGCACGATGATCGGCGCCAGCCCCTCGGTCGGCTCGTCGAGCAGCAAGAGCCGCGGATTTGTCGCAAGCGCGCGGCCAATCGCCAGCATCTGCTGCTCGCCGCCGGACAGCGATCCGCCAGGCTGCTGCCGCCGTTCCTCGAGGCGCGGGAAGAG
>JABCYT010000341.1 GCA_013290035.1 Alphaproteobacteria bacterium | reverse complement strand
CAGCCCTGGATGTGCGCGGTGTGCGCGTCCGACGTGTAGAGCGCCTTGCGGCCGGTCTCGGGATGGGTGCGCACGATCGGGTGCTCGGCGGTCAGGACTTTCAGCTCCTGTCCCGCCGCCTTCATGCGGTCCTCGCGGGTCTTGGAGACATCGGCCTTGGCCGAGGAACTGACGCCCATCAATCCATCGAGCGTCTTCTTCAGCCCGTCCGACAGCGCCTCGTAGGCGAGGTACTGGTTGGCGAACATGGTGTCGCCGCCGTAAGGCGGCACCTCGCGCGCCAGCAGCATGCTGCCCATCGGCGGCACCGGCAGATAGGTCGTGTCGGAGTGCCAGATGCCGCCGAAATTGTTGCGCTCGTGCTCGAGCTTGATCACCGGCGTGATCAGCGGCGATTCGGGCAGGCCCTTGAGCTGCGGATATTCGATCGGCTCGCCGAACTTCCTTGCGAAGGCGACCTGCTGGTGCGGCGTGACCTTCTGATCGCGCAGGAAGATCACGAGATGGTCGAGGAAAGCCTGGCGCATCTCGCCGACCACGTCGTCTTCCAGGTCGCGCGAGATGTCGACGCCGTGGATCTCCGCGCCCAGCGCGCCGGAGATCGGCCGTACCTCGATGTGGCGATAGTTTCGCATCTTCATTCCTTCGCCCTATTCTTTCGCCCACGGTGGCAGCGTCTTGGCCATGAAATGCCCGATGCCTTCCGAGGCCTGCGGCCGGCGCAGCAACCCAACCAGGCTGTGGGCCGCGTCATCGAGCACGGCCCGATCATCCGTCGTGGCGCAACTCAGCACCAGACGTTTGACGGTCGCCAGCGCCTGCGGTTCCAGCTTCACGACATCGTCGATCACCGCCCGCAAGGTCCGGCTGATCTCGGCCGTGGTGGCGCAGAGATGGCGGCCGACGCCCAGACGATGGGCTTCCGCTGCGTCGATCACCCGGCCGGTCACCGCGAGATCGCGTGCCGCGCCCTCGCCGATACGCCGCACCACGAACGGGATGATCTGCGACGGAATGAAGCCCACCTTGGGCTCCGGCATGCCGAAGCGCGCGCTGTCATGCAGGATCACCACGTCGGAGCAGCAGGCCATGCCGAAGCCGCCGCCCACCGCCGAGCCCTCGACGATGGAGATCGTGGCCTGTGGCAGGTTGGCGAGCGCCAGCAGGGCGTCGCCGAACTGGCGATAGGCCGGCACCAGCGGGTCGGCCGCGTCCTTGTCGGGCTGGGCGGGCATGTTGGCCATGGCATCGAGATCGCCGCCCGCGCAGAAATGGCCGCCGGCGCCGCGCAAGACCAACACCCGGCAGCTCCGGTCGTCGCGCAGCAAGGAAAAGGCATCCTCGAGCTCCAGCATCATGGCGTGGGTGAGCGCGTTTCGGCGTTCCGGTCGATTCAGGATCAGCCGCGTCACCGCGCCGTCGCGCTCCAGCTTGATGTTGGCATAGTCGGCCATGGGCAAAGTCTTAGCCGGCGGTTATCGTGCCAACAAGATGATGCGTTTCGTGGTTCCGCTACTCGCAGCGATGTGCACGTCCGTCGCGGCGGCGGCGCAGGAATGGGGTCAGGTGTCGACGCCGACCGCCGGCCCTCCCCAGTCGATCGGCTTCTACACGGCCGGCTGCCTGCAGGGCGCGCAGGCCCTGCCGCTCGACGGGCCCGGCTACGAGGTGATCCGGATCAGCCGCAATCGCTATTGGGGCCAGCCCGTCACGCTGGATTTCATCAAGACGCTGTCGGAGAAGGTGCGCGCCGCGGGCCAGGCGCCGCTCTATATCGGCGATATCGGCCAGCCGCGCGGCGGCCCGGCCATCTCCGGTCATGCCAGTCATCAGACCGGTCTCGATGCCGACATCTGGTTCGAGCGCCAGCCCGGGCCGCCCCTGGCGCCGGCTGAGCGGGAGAATCCCAGGCTGCGTTCGCTGGTGCGCGCCGCCGACGACGGCATCGACGACGGTGTCTTCACCCAGCAGCACGTCGCCCTGTTGCGGCTGGCGGCCGAGATGCCCCATCTCGACCGCATCTTCGTGAACAAGTGGATCAAGCAGCGGCTTTGCCAGACCGTCACCGGCAACCGCGCCTGGCTCAACAAGATCGTGGTGTGGGTCGGACACGACGAGCACTTCCACATCCGGCTGCACTGCCCGCCGGGCAATCCGCAATGCCAGCCGCAGGCGGGCTATTACGCCGACGACGGCTGCGGCGAGCCGCTCGATATCTGGTTCACGCGACCGCCGGTGAAATTGCCGCCGCCCGATGCGCCGCAGGCGCCCTATCGGCCCAAGCTGCCGGCTGCCTGTGCGGCGGTGCTGAAGGCGCCGTGATCAGGCATTGGCGCAGCGGTCCGCCCGGCTGCGCGCCTCGCCATCCAGCCAGTCTAGGCCGCCGACATTGCCGGGGCGTCGCCAAATCACCTGGCTGCTGCTGCCGGCCTGACGGACGGTGTAGGTGGAGCCCGCTTGCGGCGTATTCGTCGGCGTGAAGGCAATGACCGCAACGCCGTCCTGCGGGAGGTCGGGCGGAGAAACCGCGAAGGCGCCGGCAGGCTTTGCGGCCAGGCAACGGACCATGGCGTCGAACGGCACGGGGTAATTCGCCGACCAGACGGGCGGCAGCGGCGGCGGCGCCGTACTGCCGCATGCGGCGACGCCAAGCATGATCGAGACAGACGCCAGGCCGACCTTCACCATCACTCTCTCCCTCACTCAGACATCGACATCGACAACCACGGGCACGTGATCGCTGAGGCCTGATCCGCACCAGGTCTCGAACGTGCCGATGCTCAGTTCGCGCACCTTACCGATCCACAACGAAGGCACGAAGATATAATCGATGTGATAGGTCGGTCCGTCCTTGGTGCGGTCGCGCCAATAGAGCGTGGGTTCGCTCTCCGCGCCATGCGCCTCGCCACGGACCGCATGGTAGGCGCTGACCAGGCCGAAGCTTTGCTCGAGGATCCGGACCTTGGTCGAGTGGTTGATGCGCCAGCCCGACTTGTCCCAGATCGTGTTGCTGTTGAGGTCGCCCGCGACCACGGCTGGCCGCTCGCCGAGGAAGCCCTTGTAGCGCGACAGCGCCCGTCGCAACGGACCCAGCTGGTTCTTGCGGATGCCCCCGGCGCTGGCGTTCTGGGCCCACACGGCCAACAGGTTGCATTCGGTCGGCCCGCCGATATGGACCGGCGCGATATAGCGCAACGCGGGATGATAGGACTCCGCCAGGCGAATCGCGTAGCCGTTGAAGGCGAACACCGCGAGGCCCTTGTGCGGGTTGCGGCCGATCCAGACGGGATCGCCCTGCATCCAGGACGATCTCGAGCGCAAACGCAGTCGGTCGGGCTCGGCGCATTCGCAGACGATGGCAATGTCCGGCGCCAGGTCGAGCAGCACGTCAACCTTGCGGTCGAGCGCCATGTTGCAGTTCCAGGCGACGATCCTCATGGCGGCGACTCTACCCTGCCAATGGTCAAAAGCAGATGCTTGCGCGAGGATGGAAGCATGAAAAAGCTGTCGCTCGCCCTGGCCGGCGGGGTTGCCGCCCTGGCGTTGCTCGCAGGCTTGGCGACGGCATTTCCCTTCGTCGCGATTTTCCTCCGGGTCGCCCTGGAATCCCTGACGCCGCAAGTCATCGGCTGGGACGCCAAGAACGCCTGGGCAAAATGCGACGGCGCGATCGGCGGAACGGTGGATTGGCCGTCGCAGGCCGCCCCGGCCTGCACCGCCATGCATATGTGCGCCAACGAAGCCACCTTGACGTCCGAACAGCGCGTTTCGCTGCAATCGGCCATCCGTCGGCTGCCCGATTGCGGCGATCCGTGAGCGCGCTACTCCCCCTGCCCCAGCAAAGTGCCGGCGCGCCGTGACTGACGGAAGAACCACTGGAAGATCTGGAAGCCAATGATCAGGTAGGCCACCGACAGGGCGAAGGCGATGCCAAGCATGTGCCAGTGCACGGTCTTCTCGGCCAGGATGGCGCGCATGCCCTCGAAGACGTAGGCCGGCGGCAGGCCCCAGGAGATGACCTGCAGCCAATGCGGCAGCACCGTCACCGGATAGTAGACGCCGCTCACCGGCATCAGGATGAAGACGGCGGCCCAGGCGAAGCTTTCGGCGCTTTGGCCGACGCGCATGATCATGCCCGACATGGCAAGCCCGATCGACCACGAGAACATCTGCAGGATGGCGAAGAAGGCGACCAGAGGCAGGCCGAGCGAGTAGATCGAGTAGCCGAAGAAGGCCCAGGCCATCAGCGACACCGGGATCAGGCCGAGCAGCGTGCGCAACAGCGCGGCGATGATGATGCCGGTCGCCATCTCCCAAGAGCGGATCGGGCTCACGAACAGATGGCCGAGGTTGCGCGACCACATCTCCTCGAGGAAGGCGATCGAGAGCGAGAGGTTGCCGCGCACCACCACTTCCCACAGCAGCAGGCCCGACAGCAGGACGCCCGCCGCCTGCGCCACGAAGCTGGCCCGCGGCAGCAGGTACTGGGTCATGAAGCCCCACATCACCATCTGCACGGCCGGCCAGTAGATGGAATCGACGAGCCGCATGATCGAGCTGCGCCAGATGTAGATGTGGCGCATCACCAGGGCGTAGATCCGTTCCGCCGAGCCGCTCACGATCGCGCTCCCGTCCTCTTCAGCGTATCGAGCCCGCTACGGCGACCGCGGGCCATGTCCAAGAACACTTCTTCCATGTCCTCACGGCCAAAGCGCTCGATCAGCTCGCGCGGGCTGCCGCGCTCGAAGACGCGACCGGCCTGCAGCAGGATCACGTCGTCGCACAGCCTCTCGACCTCGCCCATGTTGTGCGAGGCGAGCATGATGGTGGCATGGGTCTCGTGCTGGTAGTCCTTGAGATAGCCGCGCACCCAGTCGGCGGTGTCGGGATCGAGCGACGCGGTGGGTTCGTCGAGCAGCAGCACTTCCGGGTTGTTGATCAGCGCCTTGGCAAGCGCCACCCGCGTCTTCTGCCCCGCCGAGAGCTTGCCGGACTGGCGATCGAGGAACGGCG
>JABCYT010000340.1 GCA_013290035.1 Alphaproteobacteria bacterium | reverse complement strand
ACCGACAAGGACTGGCACCGAGTACCTGGCGCCGGTCATCTCGGTCGCCGCGGTCGACGGCGTCGGCGGCGCGATCCGCCACATCGCGCGCTGGGGCAGCCAGCACACCGAGTCTATCGTGACCGACAACGCCGCCACCGCGCAGCGCTTCCTCGCCGAAGTCGACAGCGCCATCGTCATGCACAATGCCAGCACGCAGTTCGCCGACGGTGGCGAGTTCGGCCTGGGCGCGGAGATCGGCATCTCGACCAACCGCATGCATGCGCGCGGCCCGGTCGGCCTGGTCGAGCTCACGACCTACAAGAACATCGTGCGCGGCAAGGGCACCTTGCGTCCATGAGCAGTGCGGCGTGATATCCGCGCATCATCCGATGCCGGGCGTGCCGCGCGACACGACGCGCCGCATCGGCCTGCTCGGCGGCTCGTTCAACCCCGCCCATGACGGCCACCGCCATGTCAGCCTCGAGGCGCTGAAGCGGCTCGGCCTCGACGAGGTATGGTGGCTGGTCTCGCCGCAGAACCCGCTCAAGGCCGGCGACGGCATGGAGCCGCTGGCCACGCGCGTGGCGCGTGCCAAGCAGATCGCCCACCATCCGCGCATCCGGGTCGAGGCGCCCGAACTGCTGCTCGGCACGCGCTACACGCTCGACACGGTGCGCGCCCTCAATCGGCTCTATCCCAAGGCGCGGTTCGTGTGGCTGATGGGCTCCGACATCCTGCCCCAGCTCGTCGACTGGCAAGGCTGGCGCGAGCTGTTCGCCGCCGTCCCGATCGCCGCTTTCGCCCGTCCGGGCTGGAGCTACGCTGCCCTGGTCTCGGCAGCCCCGCGCGCCTTCGCGCGTTACCGGATAGACGCCGCCCACGCGCGCGCGCTTGCCTCCTGCCTGCCGCCGGCCTGGTGCTTCATTCCGAGCCGGCTCGACAGCCACTCCGCCACCGCCATCCGCGCCGTGCGACGGCGGCGGACCAAGCCGAAAGGAACCACCATCTCAGATCAGGCTTCATCCGATCGGGGCCGCCAGCTTCCCGACCGCAGCAAGGACACCGACGCGCTGCTCGCGCTGGTGCGCCGTTCACTGGACGACGACAAGGCCGAGGACGTCGTCGTCATCGACCTCAAGGGCAAGTCGTCCTTCGCCGATTACATGGTGATCGCCTCCGGCCGGTCGAACCGCCAGGTGGTGGCGATCGCCGAGCATCTCGCCGACAGGTTGAAGCAGGCGGGGCGCGGCCATGTCCCGGTCGAGGGCAAGCAGACCGGCGACTGGGTGCTGGCCGATGCCGGCGATGTGATCGTCCACATCTTCCGTCCCGAACCGCGCGCCTTCTACGGGCTGGAAAAGATGTGGGCGCTCGAGACCGAGGCGGCAGTGGTCAAACCCAAGCAGGCCAAGACGGCCCGCCCCCGCCGCGCCAAGAAGCCGGCGTGAAACTGCTGATCGCCTGTATCGGCCGCGCCGGGCGCGGACCTGAACGCGATCTCTACGAACATTATGCCCAGCGCATCCGCTGGCCGCTGGTGCTGCGTGAGCTGGAGGAAAAGCGCAAGCTCCCGCCCGCGCAGATGATCCTGCGCGAGGGCGAGTTGCTGCTGGACGCCGTGCCGGCCAAGTCGGTGGTGGTGGCGCTCGACCGTCGCGGCAGGGTTCTGGACAGCGCGGGCTTTGCCGGCCGGCTGGCGCGCTGGCGTGACGATTCGGTGTCAGACGTGGCCTTCGTGATCGGCGGCGCCGACGGGCATGGCGCGCCCCTGTTGAAAAAAGCGGCACTGGTGCTGTCGTTCGGGCCCATGACCTGGCCCCATTTGCTGGCCCGCGCGATGCTGGCGGAGCAGATCTACCGCGCACAGCAGCTTCTTGCGGGACACCCCTACCACCGGGCGTGAAATAGGCGTCTATTTTGCCTCTGTTCTGACGAAAAACCGGGGCTACATTGCAGCCATGCGCGTTCCCTCCCGGCGGCTCCTGGCCGCCTTCACCGCCTTTGCCCTGACGGCCGTCTCCGCCGCGGTCTTCGCCCAGACCACGCCGGCCGATAAGCCTGCGGTCAAACCCGTGCGCAGCATTCCCTACGTGTCGATCACCGGCGACGACGGTCGCCAGCGGCACTACGAGACCAACGCCATCCCGCTGCTGTTCAACCGCGCCTGCTTCGGCTGGCGCATGTATCTCGGCGGGCCGAACCGCGTCGTGTCGCTCAAGGAGGTGCTGACGACCTCGCAGCCGGCCGAGCAGGTGATCGCCGGCCCCGAGACCGAGGTCAGCACCGACAAGACCCGCGCCACCACGCGCATGTTCGAGACCGTGCAAGACGGCGTGCTGCAGCGCTCATGGTGCATTATCCCGGGCGATCCGCCCGGCACCTACACCTACGACATCTCGATCGATGGCGAACCGCGCGGCGAGTTCGTGTTCTGCGCCATCGAGGTGCCCAACCAGGATCCCAACACCGATCCGCGCGACCTCTCGTGCCCCAACAAGTTCAACTCGGTGCAGCGCGCGCCCGGGCGGCCGGGCTCGGCGTCCTGATGGCCTCTCGTCCGCGTCCCGCAGTCCTCTGCATTCTCGACGGCTGGGGCCACCGCCCCGACCCCAAGTACAACGCCATCCTCGGGGCGAGCACGCCAAACTACGATCGGCTGATCGCGACCTGCCCGCAGGGCCTGATCGACGCCTCGGAGACCTTCGTCGGCCTGCCCAAAGGCCAGATGGGCAACTCCGAGGTCGGCCACATGAATCTCGGCGCCGGCCGCGTGGCGGTGCCCGAGTTGCCGCGCATCGACAAGGCCATCGAGGACGGCTCGCTGGCCAAGAGCCCGATCCTGGCCGAGCTGACCGCCACCCTGAAAAAGAGCGGCAAAGCCTGCCATCTTCTCGGGCTCGCCTCGCCGGGCGGCGTGCATTCCCACCAGGACCATCTCGTCTTCCTGGCCAACCTGATCGCAAGCGGCGGCGTGCCGGTCTGGATTCACGCCATTCTCGACGGCCGCGACATGCCACCCCGCAGCGCGCATGAGTGCCTGCAGCATATCCAGGCTGGCCTGAAGAAAGACCTGCCGATCCGTTTCGCGACGGTCTCGGGCCGCTACTATCCCATGGACCGCGACAAGCGCTGGGACCGTGTGGCGCTGGCCTACAACGCCATCGTCGATGGCAAGGGCTGCTCCGCGAAGACACCGGATGAGGCGGTCGACAAGGGTTATGCCGCCAAGCTCGACGACGAGTTCGTGAAGCCAACGGCAATCGAGGGCTACACCGGCATGCAGGACGGCGACGGCCTGCTGATCTTCAACTTCCGCGCCGACCGCGCGCGGCAGATCCTGACCGCGCTGCTCGATCCGCGCTTCGACGGCTTCAATCGTCCTCGCGTCGTGAAGTTTGCGGCGCCGGTCGGCATGGTCGACTACTCGGCCGCCCTCAATCCGTTCCTCAAGACGCTGTTCCCGCCCGAGGCCATCAGGATGGGGCTGGGCGAGACAATCGCGAAGTCCGGCCTCAAGCAGTTGCGCATCGCCGAGACGGAGAAATACGCGCACGTCACGTTCTTCTTCAACGGCGGCGAGGAGCGTGTGTTCGACGGCGAGGAGCGCATTCTCGTGCCCTCGCCCAAGGTCCAGACCTACGACCTCAAGCCCGAGATGAGCGCGCCGGAAGTGACCGACAAGCTGGTCGAGGCGATCGGCTCGGGCAAGTTCGACCTCGTCGTCGTGAACTACGCCAACAGCGACATGGTGGGCCACACCGGCGATCTTGCAGCCGCCGTGAAGGCCATCGAGGCGGTCGATGCCTGCCTCGGCCGGTTGATGGAGGCCGTCAAGAAGGCAGGCGGGGTCCTGCTGGTGACGGCCGACCACGGCAATGCCGAGCAGATGTACGACGAAACAACCCACCAGAAGCACACCCAGCACACGCTCAATCGCGTGCCGGCGCTGCTGTTCAACGCCCCGGCCGATATCCATTCACTGGCCGATGGCAAGCTGGCCGATGTCGCCCCGACTGTGCTCGCCCTGATGCACGTCGCGCAGCCCCGGGAAATGACCGGCCATTCGCTGCTTTCCGCGGCCCAGCGGCCCCACGTCCTCGCCGCGCCGCGCGCAGTCGCCGCGGCTTCCGCTTGACTTGTGAAGGGCCGTGAGCCCACGTCGCCTTGATCCTGCCAAAGAGCTCCCTGTAAAAGAGCCCCTGTATTTCCGCCTCGACCGCTCGAAACCCCGACTAGCCGGCCCGTCCGGCGACCTCCTGTGAAGGCACCACAATGACCCGTTTGCGCATCGCTTCCGCCGTCGCGATCATGGCGTTCCTGGCCGTTCCCGTCGGCATGACCGCCTGGTCGCAGGACAAGGCCGATCCCAAGGCCCCCGGCGGCGACAAGAGCGAACTCTACCAGCAGCTCAACCTGTTCGGCGACGTGCTGGAGCGCGTGCGCCGCGACTATGTCGAGCCGGTCGACGAGAAGACCCTGATCGAGAACGCCATCAACGGCATGCTGGCCGCGCTCGACCCGCATTCGAGCTACATGAATCCCAAGACCTACAAGGACATGCAGATCCAGACCAAGGGCGAGTTCGGCGGACTCGGCATCGAGGTCACGATGGACAACGGCGTCATCAAGGTGGTGTCGCCGATCGACGACACGCCGGCATCCAAGGCCGGCCTGCAGCCCGGCGACCTGATCTTCGCCCTCGACGGCGAGCCGGTGCAGGGCATGACCCTGCAGGACGCAGTCGAGAAGATGCGCGGCAAGGTCGGCACGCCGATCAAGATCTCGGTGCGCCGCGGTACCAAGGATCCGTTCGATGTCACGCTGACCCGCGAGACCATCAAGGTGAAGGCCGTGCGCTACCACCTCGAGGGCGGCGACATCGGCTACATCCGCGTCACCTCCTTCACCGAACAGAGCACCTCGGGCGTGCTCGACGCCGTCGAGAAGCTCAAGAAGGAAGCCGGCAACAAGCTCAAGGGCTACATCCTCGACCTGCGCAACAACCCGGGCGGCCTCCTGGACCAGGCGATCGCCATG
>JABCYT010000339.1 GCA_013290035.1 Alphaproteobacteria bacterium | reverse complement strand
ACGTGCCAGCGGCATCGCCTCGTCCACCGCCAGCTGGCGCCCCAGGGCCGTCGAACCGAGCTGCAGGTAAGTCGACGCCAGGCCGGCATGAGCCATGGCATAGTCGGGATCGAGCACCAGCGCCCGTTCGAACTCGCCCAAGGCCCTTATCGCGGGCAGCGCCGTGAAAAGCTTGAGGTTGGTTCGGGCCCGGAGCTGCAGGAAGTAAGCCTCCGACGATCGCGGGCGGTAGCTGCGCAGGCCGGCATGCGCGGCGGTCGACAATTGCGCCAGTGAGTTGGCGACCCGCTGGGCGATCACATCCTGCAGCGCGGCGCCGTCCGCCGCCGGGTGCTCGAAACGCTCGCTCCATTCGGTGTGGCCGCTCGCCACGTCGATCAGCCGTGCAGAGACATGCAGTTGGTCTGAACTGCGCTGCACCGCCCCCTCCAGCAAGTGGCCGAGCCCGAGCGTCCGCGCGACAGTGAGATCCTCCGCCGCGCCGGCCGGCGATACGGCCAGGCCAGGCAGCGCCCCCAGGGCCGTTGTCACCGCGTCTGCAATGCCGACCCCGAGATAGGTGTCGGCCTCGACCAGATCGCCGGTCGAGAAGGTCCGCACCGCAAGCTGCCTGGCCTCGGCCGTCGTCGGCCCGCTGGGGACTTGCGGCGGCGGATCGGCCTCGGAGAGGATGCGCACCGGCACGGCCAGGCGATAGCCTGCCCGGGCGACCGTCTCGATATAGTCCTCGGGCGGACCCGATCCGAGCGCCTTGCGCAAGGTCGACACATGGACTGTAAGCGTGCGGTCCTCGACGACCACGTTGGGCCACAGCTTGGCCCGGAAGGTCTCGTGCGGGACCAGCCGGCCGCCGGCCTCCGCCATCAGCAGCAGGATCTGCCAGGCCTTGGCGGGAACGGCCACGCGCCGGCCGCTGCGCGTCAGCCGGCGATCGGCAGGATCGAGGATAAACGGACCAAACGCGTAGGTCGGCATCGCCCTTTTATACACCCGCTTGATCCAATCTTGACCATTTCTTGACCTGCGGATGCAGGCGACGACGCGGAAAATGACCCATCCTTACCAGCGGATTGGGCAGGTCTGCGGGGCAAATGCGGATGGCGCTTGGGGCGTTCCTTCGATGGCAGAGACAGGCCAGTCGCCGTGGTCCTAGTGCGGCGGCATCGCTCGCGCTTTGCGGGGCCTGTCTTTTTTCCGTCATCGACGGCGCGAAGGCGCAGAGCACGCCGGAACCTGCCAGCGGCCCGGTCATGACGGAGAAGGTCGCCGCGGTCAGCGGCAATCCGGCTGCCACGACCTTCTCGACCGGCACCGGCTGGCTCGGACGCCAGCTCGGTCTGCGCGACGAGTGGGGCGTGACCCTGGGCGGGGTGTGGCTCGCCGACACGAACCTCGTGGCCGCCGGCGGCGCTCAGCCAGGCGGATGGACCAACAACAGCGCGCTCTTCATCGGCCTCGGCATAGACGCCGAGAAGCTCGTCGACTGGCGAGGCGCTTCGTTCGGCTTCCAGTTCCTGCAGCTCAACGCCGGCAACACCAACGGCGAAGCCGGCAGCGTGCAGGGCTACAACGGCATCGTCGGCCCGTCACCCTTCAACCGTACCGAACTCTTCGAGGCCTGGTACGCGCAGGAGATGATCAAGGATGTCCTGAAGATCCGCATTGGCCGCGTCAATCCAGGCGCGGACTTCAACAACGTCCTGCGCCCCGTCACCTTCACCGACGTCAGCCAGAATATTCCGTCGGTCAGCGGCCTGATCTATTCGACGGTCTTCGCCAACGGCTCGCTGATCGGCTTCCTGCCCGGCTACTACAACTCGGGAAACGGCGCGACCGTCAACTTCACCCCGACCAAGTCCTTCTACCTCAACCTCGGGGTCTACGACGGAAACAACGCCCTCCGCGTCCAGACCGGCATGGTCCCGCCCACCTTCAACGGCTACTACTTCAACATCGGAGAGATCGGCACCAACTGGACGCTCGGCGAGGGCAATCATCCCGGGCAGTTCGGCATCGGCCTCTGGCACCAGACCGGCATCCTGACCGCGCCGGGCGTCACACAGGATGGCGCCAGCGGCGTTTACCTGTTCGGCTCCCAGCGCATTGCGCACGGTGTGAACGAGCGCGTCCCGAGCTCGGGGGTTAGCACCTTCTTCCAGTTCGGCGCCAGCAACTCCCAAACCTCCCCGATCAACCAGTATTACGGCGCCGGCGTCACCGGCTTCGGCCTCATCGGTAACCGTGCGGTGGATTCGATGGGCATCGGCGCGGCCTTCTCGCGGCTCAATCCCGTCCTGTTCGCCCGCCCGAGCGAGTTGATGTTCCAGGCCTACTACCAGGCGCATCTGTTCGCCGCGACCTTTCTGCAACCGACCGTGAGCTTCATCCCGACGCCAGGCGTGGCGCCAAACCTGCCACCGACCCTGACGACGACGATGCGCCTTACCGTGCTTTTCTAGAGGATCGACTAGTGACAAATCACGACGCTCGGATAGCCTGTGCGAGGGCCAAAATTGGGGAATATACAATGACCAGAATAGTGTCGCGGCTCGCGATCGGATTGATCGCGGCGGGATTTGCCGTTGGCTCGGCATCAGCGCAGGGCACTGGCACCCTGCCGGACTATCTGTCTGCCATCACCGGCACGACGCCGCAGACGCCGGCCGAGTTGGCGACGCGGGACGTCCTGCAGCTCAACATCTCGATGTTCGAGCTCTACGACGCTTCCGCCAAGACCTTTCAGAACAACATCATGGCCCGGCATCCGATCATCCTGGCGCTGTTCTCCGGCGCCGGCGGGCGCATGATCCTCTACCGGCCGGGCAAGCCTGCGGAGGAGGCGCCGTCGGTTCCGGTCGTCTACCAAATCATGAAGTCGACCGGGCACAGCACCATGGCGATCTCCGAGGTGGTCATGCCCTATGTCGGCAACGCCGCCGACAAGAGCTGGACGGCGCCGTTGCTGGCCTACCGCACGCGGATGAAGACGGCGCTCGATGGCGTCGACGCCCTGCCCATCCAGGACGACTGGAAGCCCGCGGTGAAGACGGTCCTGGGCAACAACGTCGCCTTCATGGACGATTGCCTGGCCAAGGGCGTGATCACGTTCGAGGCCCTGCAGGCCTTCGCCAAGAAGCAGGCGCCGGACATCAAGCTGATCATCAACTGGGCCGCCTCGACCCAGGTCAAGCACTGGATGGGCGTGCTCGACGGCTGGCGGGCGAGCCTCGGTCCGGACTGGGACAAGGTCTATGCCGCGGCCAACACGATCTATGTGGCGCGCCAGAACAACGTGCTGTTCAGCACGCTCGCCCAGTATTTCCCGCCCGAAGCGATCAACGACCGGCTGATGCTGATCGAGACGATCTCCTTCACCACCACGCCGCAGGAAATGCTGACATCGATGGTCCGCATCATCTCCGACCGCTCGGTGGGTGCGCTGTTCTTCGGCAACGACAGGCTGATGGATTTCGAGCTGATGGGCGGCGACGCGCGCAAGACGATCATCTCGGAGATGCAGCGTCGCGGCAAGCAGCCCTTCCTGCCGCCCGCCGTGCCGTTCGGCTCCCACCAGTGGCCGACGCTGATCACGCCGGGCCCGGGCGCAACGTCGCTCGACGATTTGAAGTGAGGATTGCTGCGCTCGGGATGACAGCGAGACTGATGCAGGGAGCGACGAGATGAATCTCAATACGATTGTCGAGGTGAAGCGGCCAAAGTCATTCGACGAGATCGAATGGCGCGACGGGCATGCGTTTCTGGGCGGCGGCACCTGGTTGTTCTCCGAGCCGCAGGTCGCGACCGACACGTTGGTCGATCTCCCGGGGCTCGGCTGGCCGGCATTGACCGTGACGCCCGCAGGCCTGGAGATCGCGGCAACCTGCAAGATCGTCGAGCTGCACGACTTCAAGGGTCCGCCGCAATGGCGTGCCGTGCCGCTATTCGATCAATGCATCGACTGCTTCCTGATGTCGTTCAAGATCTGGAACGCGGCGACGGTCGGCGGCAACGTCTGCATGTCGTTGCCGGCCGGCGCCATGATTTCCCTGACGGCGGCGCTCGAGGGCGTTTGCACCCTGTGGCCGCGCAATGGCAAGCCGCGCCAGGTTCCGGTCGTCGACTTCGTCACCGGCATGCACACGAACGTGCTGCAGAAGGGCGAGGTGTTGCGGTCGATCTTGCTGCCGGCGTCGGCCTTGTCGAAGCGCTTCGCCATGCGCCAGGTGTCGCTCACCCACCATGGCCGCTCGGCCGCGCTGATTGTCGCCACAGTCGGCGACAAGGGTGAGGACTTCCTGCTCACGATCAGCGCAGCGACGCCGCGCCCGGTGCAGCTGCGCTTCAAGAAGGCACCGTCGGCCACCGAACTGCGACAGGCGATCGACGAGCGCTTGCCGCCGGACGCCTGGTTCCAGGACGTCCATGGCTCGGCGCCCTACAAGCGTCACATCACTTTCTACCTTGCCGAACAGATTCGCGCGGAGCTGACATGAGCAACTACGAGGTCAATGGCGGTCTCTATTCCGCCGAACCGAAGCCCGGCCAGTGCCTGCGCACCTTCCTCCGCGACCTGGAAGTGTTCGGCGTGAAGAAAGGCTGCGACGCCGGCGACTGCGGAGCCTGCACGGTGTGGCTGGACGGCACGCCGTTCCACTCCTGCCTGGTGCCCGCCTTCCGCGGCGAGGGCCGCAAGATCACCACCATCGAGGGCCTCGCCAAGAACGGCGAAATGCATCCCATCCAGAAGGCCTTCCACGATGCGCAGGCCTTCCAGTGCGGCTACTGCGCGGCCGGCATGATCATGACCACGGCATCGGCCGCGTTCGATGAGGCGCACAAGGCCGACCTGCCACACGCCTTGAAGGGCAATATCTGCCGCTGCACCGGCTATCGCTCGATCGTCGATGCGCTGCACGGCAAGAAAAACATCGAGGAGGACGTCCCCGGCAAGGCGTTGGGCGCCCGCCTGCCCAACCCCTACACGGACGCGATCCTGACGGGCAAAGCCCACTACACGATGG
>JABCYT010000338.1 GCA_013290035.1 Alphaproteobacteria bacterium | reverse complement strand
GCACGAGTTCGCGGCCGACCATCGCTCGTGGGAGATGCAGATGCGCCATTTCGGCCAGCGCTACCGCTGCGTCACCTTCGGTGCCCGCGGCTATCCGCCGTCCGACGTGCCGGAGAAACCCGCGAGCTACTCGCAGAGCCGCGCCACCGACGACATCCTGGCGGTGATGGATCATCTGAAGATCCAGAAGGCCCACGTCGTCGGCCTCTCGATGGGCGGCTTCGCCACGCTGCATTTCGGCTTCCGCCATCCGACGCGCGCTTTGTCGCTGGTCGTGGCGGGCGTGGGCTATGGCGCGGAGAAGGAGCAGCAGGCCAAGTTCAAGGGCGAGGTCGAGGTCGTGGCCAAGTCGCTGCTGAGCGAGGGCATGGAGAAGTTCGCCGGCAAATACGCCTACGGTCCGACCCGCGTGCAGTTCGAGAACAAGGACCCGCGCGGCTTCGCCCAGTTCAAGAAGGAGCTGGGCGAGCATTCCGCGCTCGGTTCGGCCAACACCCAGGTGGGCGTGCAGGGCCAGCGCCCCTCGCTCTACGACCTTTTGGACAAGATGCGCGCCATGACCGTGCCCACGCTTGTCCTTACGGGCGACGAGGACTGGCCGTGCCTCGCGCCCTCGGTGCTGATGAAGCGCGAGATCCCCTCGGCGGCGCTGGCGGTGATGCCCAACTGCGGCCACACCATCAACCTCGAGGATCCGGATCTCTTCAACCGCATCGTCGGCGACTTCATCGTCCAGGTCGATTCAGGCCGCTGGCCCAAGCGCGACCCGCGGGCGATGAGCGCGTCGATCACGGGAATGCGCTAGCTCCCCCAGCTACGCCGTCAGCCCGCCGTCGCAGACGAATTCCGAGCCGGTCGAGAAGGTCGATTCGTCCGACAGCAGGAACAGGATCATGTTCGCCACCTCCTCGGGCCGGCCCAGCCGGCCGAGCGGGTGCAGCTCCTCGAGATCCTGCCGGCCGCTCCTGTTGCCGACGGTCTGACTGAGGCGGGGCGCGATCATCGGCGTGTCGATATAGCCCGGATGCACCGAGTTGCAGCGGATGTTGTATTTCATCTGCGCGCAATGCAGCGCCACGTTCTTGGTGAGCGTGCGCACCGCACCCTTGCTGGCGCAGTAGGCCATCGCATAGGACGCACCGCGCAGGCCGAGCACCGATGAGATGTTGACGATCGAGCCGCCGCCCGACTGCTTGAGGGCCGGAATCGCGGTCTTGCAGCCGAGGAACGTGCCCAGCGCATTGATGTCGTTGACCCGGCGGTATTCCGCGAGCGTGCAGTCCTCGATCGAATTGCGCACGCCCACGCCCGCGGCATTCAGGAGGCCGTGCAGGCCGCCGAACCTCTCGACGCTGGCGGCGACGGCGCTCTGCCAGCCCGCTTCCTGGGTGACGTCCAGGGGCACGAACAGCGCCGCGTCGCCCAACTCGGCCGCAAGCGTGCGGCCCTTCGCCTCGTCACGGTCGGCCAGCACGGCCTTGCCGCCCTCGCGCACGACCAGCCGGGCGCTCTCGGCGCCGATGCCCGACGCGCCGCCGCTCAGCAGCACGACCTTGTTCTCGAGACGGGGCATGGTGCTACCTTTTCATCAGGCCCGATGTCAGCCCGCCGTCGGCCACGATCTCCGCGCCGGTGACGAAGCTCGAGCGGTCCGAGGCGAGCCACAGCACGACCTCGCCCAGATCGACCGGCTCGGCCATGCGCCCGATCGGATGGCGCGAGCCCACGAACGCCTTGCCCTGCTCGTGGCCCATCGCCTGCCACAGCGGGTTGAAGATCGGCGTGTCGACGCCGCCCGGATGAACCGAATTGCAGCGGATATTGTATCTCTGCTCGGCGCAGTAGAGCGCCACGCTCTTGCTGAGCAGCCGCACCGCGCCCTTGCTGGCGGTATAGGCGGTCGGTCCCGCCGAGCCGATCAGGCCGGCGATCGACGAGATGTTGACGATCGAGCCCTTGGACGCGGGCTTGTCCGGACCGCTCTTCTTCATGCCCTGGATGGCGTACTTGCAGCCCAGGAACACGCCTTCCGAATTGATCGCCTGCACATGCTGCCAACTCTCGACGGTGGTGGTCTCGGCATTGGCAAAGCCGCCGGAGATGCCGGCATTGTTAACCACGATGTCCAGGCGGCCTTCGCGGCCCAATACGTCGGCGAGCAGGGACTTCCAGGACTCCTCCGAAGCCACGTCGTGCGACACGAAGCGGCCGGTCCCGTCCTTGGCGTCCTGAAGGTCGGCGACGATGACGCGCGCGCCCTGGCCCGCGAGCAGCGCCGCAGATGCCGCGCCGATACCTGAAGCGCCACCCGTGACGATCGCCACCTGTCCCGAAAGTTCACCGCTCATGCGCCGCCGACCATAGCGATTATCGTGCAATTGCAGTAGCGTACTTCGCCGAGGGAGGACCGCATGTCGAAGCTCGGGGGATTGGGTCTTTTGGCGCTTGTATCGCTTGTCGCCGCGGCGTGTACCACGACGGGCGGTAGCGGACAGGGCGGAGGCTTTGCCGGATCGGGGCTGCAGGCCGCCGTTCCGCCGCCCGGCATGACCGCCGCCCAAGGCGCCGCCTACTGCTCGAGGCTCTCCCAGACCTATGCCGAATATGTCGGCACGGTCGGTGGATATCTGGGCGGCGTGACCACCGGCGGCGAAGCCGCCGACCTCGATGCCAGGGTCGCGATCGCCCAGTGCCAGGACGGCAACTATGCGTCCGGCATCCCGGTGCTGCAGGAGAAGCTGCGCGACGCCCGGGTCACGGTGCCGCCGCCGCCCACGGCGGGCTGATTCCATATTGTCCCTCCCCCGTCTTACAGAGGGGTGCCCCGAAGGGGGCGGAGGGGAAGGCCCCGCAGACGATCTCCGGAAATTTCAGATCTGAAATTGCAGGTATCTCGACTGGGGCTTTCCCCCTCCGGCCCTGCGGGTCACCTCCCCCGTGTGACGGGGGAGGCTTGTGACTGGGGTCAGAAGCCCAGCGGATCGGTGACGCGGGTCCAGCGGCCGCCCTTCACTTCGGCGAGGAACGAGGAATTCGCGCCCTGCCGGATGTTGGGGCCGAAATTGACCTCGGGACCGTTGAAGATGTCGTGGTAGCCCTTGATGGCTTCCATGCCGGTCACGAAGCTGTCGAGCGTCAGGTCCTTGCCGGCATTCTTCAGGCCCTGGTAGGTGAGGTCGGCGGCGACGTAGCCGTAGACCGCGCCGATGTTGGGATCGACGTTGAACTTCTTCTTGTAGTTCTCGACGAAGCCCTTGACCGAGGCCACGTGGCTGTCGACGTAGGGCATCTCGGTGAGGCCCATGCCGTAGAAGCCCTCCATGCCGGGCGCCGCGCCGACGACCAGGTCATAGACCGCCGCGGATCCCAGGAAATCGACGTCGGTCCAGCCCGCCTTGCGCGCCGTCGTATAGGGCACGATCGAATCTTTCACGATGGTGCCCATGGCGATCAGGTCGCAGCCGGCCGAGCGCAGCTTGGTGATCGAGGCGGTGAAGTCCTGATCGGTCGGCTTGTGCGCCGCGGTCTCGACGATCTTGATGCCGAGCTTCTTGGTCTGCTGCTCGGCGCCTTCCAGGACCTCCTTGCCGAAGTCGGTGTCCTGGTACATCACGCAGATGGCCTTCTTGCCCTTCGTCTTGACGAAGTATTCGATGCCCGAGCGGATCTGGTCGACATAGGAGGCCGCGCCGTAAAATTTCAGCCGCTCATAGGGCTCGTACATCGAGCGCGCGGCCGACAGCGGGAACAGGTTGGGCACGCCGACGGCGAACTGGTCCTTGAAGCAGGCATTGTTCATCGGCGTGCCAAGCGGGGCCACGAAGGCGAACACCTTGTCGCGGTTGATCAGCTTGTTGCAGGCCTGCACCGCCTTGGGCACCTGGTAGCCCTGGTCCTCGACGATGACCTTGATCTTGCGGCCATTGACGCCGCCCGCCTCGTTGATCTCGTCGAAGCGCATCTTCACGCCGTTCGACGAGGATACGCCGTAGGTCGCGGCCACGCCCGACAGATCGGTGTGCATGCCGAACAAGACTTCCGTGGGCGTGACGCCGCGCGTCTGCGCCGACGCGCCGGCCGCCGCTCCAAGCGCCGCGGCCGCGATCGTCATTGCAAGAGTGATCTTCGATTTGTTCATCGTTTCCTCCCATGTCGCGTTAAGACAATATAGCGGACTAGCTCGCCTCGGCATACATGCCGTCGATTACCCGGATGTACTTTTCATTCACGAACTTGCGCTTGAGCTTCATCGTCGGCGTGAGCTCGTCGTCCTCGGCGGTGAGCTGCTGCTCGATCAGGCGGAACTTCTTGATCGTCTCGACCCGCGCGAAGTTCTGGTTCACCCGCTCGATCTCCGACCAAATCAGGTCGTGGACCTCAGGCGCCCGGCACAGCGACGTGAAGTCGGTGAACGGCACGTTGCTGTCCTGCGCGTGCTTGGCGACGTTGTCGTAGTCGATCATGATCAGGCACGACAGGAACTTGCGCCGATCGCCGATCACCACGGCGTCGGAGATGTAGGGCGAGAATTTGAGCTGGTTCTCGATTTCCGAGGGCGTGATGTTCTTGCCGCCCGCGGTGATGATGATGTCCTTCATGCGGTCGGTGATCTTGAGGTACCCCTCGTTGTCGATGAAGCCGACGTCGCCGGTGTGCAGCCAGCCGTCGCGCAGCGTCTCCGCCGTCTTCTGCGGCTGGTTCAGGTAGCCCATGAAGACGTGCGGACCTTTCAGCAGGATCTCGCCGTCGGGCGAGATCCTGGTCTCGGTGTGCGGCGCGGTGATGCCGACGGTGCCGAGCTTGATGCGCTGGGGCATGCCGGTCGCCAGGCCGCAATTCTCGGTCTGGCCGTAGACCTCGCGCATGTCGACGCCCAGCGCGCGATACCACTTGATCAGGTCGGGCGCGATCGGCGCGGCGCCGGTGCCGGCGAAGCGCACGCGGTGCATGCCGATGGCGCGCTTGATGTTGTCCAGCACCAGGAAGTCGGCGACGCCGTGCAGGCACCTGAGCGCAAGCGACGGCCGG
>JABCYT010000337.1 GCA_013290035.1 Alphaproteobacteria bacterium | reverse complement strand
GAGGCCGGGCGCCGCGCCATCGACGCGGCATTGGCGCGCTTGATCGGGCCCGACCAAATGGGCACCCTGTTCCGCGTCCTGGCCGTGGGCGACAGCAGAAGCGCCGCGCCGGCCGGGTTTCCCGACAGCCCCTCGGACGCGACATGATCCAGGCTAAAGCGCTTGCCGAGCTCGACGGCGTGCAGCACTGCTTCTTCACCCGCCGCGGCGGCGTGAGCGGCGGTCTCTATTCGTCGCTCAATTGCGGCTACGGCTCGGGCGATCAGCCCGACAATGTGCGCGAGAACCGCCGCCGCGCCGCAGCCGCCTTCGATCTCGGCGAGGCCGACCTTCTCACCGTGCATCAGATCCATTCGACCGACGTGCTTGCTGTCGGCGAGCAGCGCTGGAGGTCGCCCGGCGCGCCCAAGGCGGATGCCCTGGTGACCGACCGGCCGGGCGTCGTGCTGGGCGTGCTGGCGGCCGATTGCGCGCCGGTGCTGTTGGCCGACCCGGGCGCCGGCGTGATCGGCGCCGCCCATGCCGGCTGGAAAGGCGCGCTGGGAGGCGTCGTCGACAGCACGATCGCCGCCATGGAGCGGCTGGGCGCCAAACGCGAAAGGATGCGGGCCGCGATCGGCCCCTGCATCGGTCGCGACTCCTACGAGGTCGGCCCCGAATTCCCCGCGCCGTTCCTGGCGCAGGACGAAGCCAACGGCAGCTTCTTTCGCAAGGCGCCGCGCGCCGGCCACTTCCTGTTCGATCTCGCGGGCTACCTGGCGCATCGCATCGCGCGCCTCGGCGTCGCGGCGCAGGCCACGGGCCACGACACGCTGGCGGCGCGCGACGATTTCTTCAGCTACCGCCGCAACACGCTCAAGGGTGTGCGCGATTACGGCCGGGGACTGTCGGCGATAACCCTCAGAGCCTGACGTGCCCTATCTGATCATCCTGGTATTCGTCTGCCTGCTCGGCGTGATCGCAACGTGTGCGATGCTATGAGGCGTCCCGTTGCGACGCTCCTCTGCCTTTTGACGTTGGCGGCATGCGGCCAGCCGCCCCGGCCATTCGAGCACGACGACAGTGAGGCGCCGGTCCGGCAAATGCCGCAGGACAAGGTCGAGCTGGCGATCGCACCGCCCAAGTACATGCTGCCGGCAATGGCGAACCGGGTGGCGGCGGCGCTCGCCATCGAGCTGCAGTCCTACGGCATCGTGGCCGCGGTCCAGCCGGCGGCGGCACCGATCCAGCTGAGCGGCACGATGAGCACACGCGATGCAGAGTCCGGCATCGAGATCCAGATCGACTGGCGCATCGACGGCGCGCCCAAATCCCAGGAACCCGCCACCAGCAAGACGCGCGCGCGACCGGAGGATTATGCCGAGGCGAGCGAGCGGCTGGTGTCGCGCATCGCCCAGCAGGCCGCCCCGCGCGTGGCGACGCTGATCGGCAAGCCACCGACATACCAGGCGCGCTCGCCCGGCCAGGTCGCCGCCGGCATGAGCGTGCCGGAGGAGCCGCCCCCTGACGTCGCGACGGCGATGGCATCGGCGAACGTGCCGGGTTCGGCACCGACGCCGGCGTCGCAACAGCAGCCGCAGGTCAAGGTGATGGTGGCGGAAGTGACCGGCGCGCCGTCCGACGGCAACCGGCAGCTCTACTCCGGCATGCGGCGCGCCCTGGGGTCGAGCAAGATCGTCATCGTCGACGCCGGCGGCCCCGATGTCTTCACCGTGGTCGGCAAGGTGAGCCTGACGCCGATCGACGAACAGAAGGGCCAGCTCGTCGTCAAATGGCTGCTCAAGGATCCCGCCGGCAAGAATGTCGGCGACCTCGAGCAGGCCAATCCGGTGCCGCTTGCCGCCGCCAAGGGCTCATGGGCGGGCTTTGGCGACATCGTCGCCACCGCGGCGTCCGAGGGCGTGCTCGAACTCCTGGAAAAAGCGATCAATCGGCCGCATTAGAGCAGCGCCCGATCGCAGGGAACCGCCTGCGGTTCCCTGCGATCGGGGGAAGCTGCTCTAGATTCTAAAGATTCTAGAGCACGACCTCCCGCCCGACTGATTCCAGTCGGGCGGGACGTGCTCCAGGCTTATGTGCGCGCGACCTGAATCGGCTTGTCAGAGGGGGGCCTTCGGCTGCTACTGTCCGCGGACAGCGGCTCGATTCTTGCAAAGAAGCCCGCGCAACAGGGAGTGTGGTGTTTCATGTTCGATTTCAGGAAGTCGTTTGCGACCTTCGTAGCGGCTGCCAGCGTCGCCGGCCTGCTGGGCGCGGCGCCGACAGAGGCGCAGACGCTCAAGGTCGTGATGCATTCGGACCTAAAGATCCTCGATCCGATCTGGACCACCGCCTACATCCAGCGCAATCACGGCTACATGGTGTGGGACACGCTTTTCGCGATGGACGAAAAGTTCGATGTGAAGCCCCAGATGGTCGACAAGTACGATGTCTCGGCCGACAAGCTCACCTGGACCTTCACCCTGCGCGACGGCCTGGAATGGCATGACGGCAAGCCCGTCACCTCGGAAGACTGCATCGCCTCGATCAAGCGTTGGGCGGCCAGGGATTCGATGGGCCAGAAGATGATGGACTCGGTGCTGGATTTCGAGATCGTCGATCCCAAGACCTTCAAGATGAAGATGAAGGAGCCGTACGGCCTGGTGCTCCAGTCGCTCGGCAAGCCGTCGTCCAACGTGCCCTTCATGATGCCCAAGCGTGTCGCCGAAACCGATCCCATGCAGCAGATCAAGGTCGAGGATGTGATCGGATCCGGTCCGTTCATCTTCAAGGCCGACGAGTGGAAGCCGGGCGAGAAGACAGTCTACGTCAAGAACCCCAAATACAAGCCGCGCCCCGAGCCGCCGTCGGGCCTGGCCGGCGGCAAGGTCGTCAAGGTCGATCGGGTCGAGTGGATCGCGATGCCCGACGCGCAGACCCAAATCGCCGCCCTTCAGAACGGCGAGATCGACATGATCGAGGCGCCCGGGCACGACCTGCTGCCGCTGCTCGCCCAGGATAAGAACATCAAGCTGTTCAATGGCAACCCGACCGGCAACCAGTACACCTTCCGCTTCAACAGCACCGCCAAGCCATTCGACAATCCGAAGATTCGCCACGCGGTGTTCGTCGCCTTCAACCAGGAGGATTTCCTCAAGGCCACGATCGGTGACCCCAAATACTACAAGCTCTGCAAGGCGCCGTTCGTCTGCGGCACGCCGCTGGCCAGCGACGCCGGCATGGCCGACGTGCTGGATGCCAACACGGCCAAGGCCAAGCAGCTCCTCCAGGAAGCGGGCTACGACGGCACTCCGATCGTATTGATGCAGTCGACCGACCTGCCGGTGTTGACCAACCTCGCGCCCGTCGCCAAGGCGCTGATGGAGCGCGCCGGCTTCAAGGTCGACCTGGTGTCGATGGACTGGCAGACGCTGGTCGCCCGCCGCACCAAGAAGGACCCGCCGGACAAGGGCGGCTGGCATGCCTTCCTCACTTCGTGGGTGGCGGCCGATATCCTGAACCCGGTGATGGCCGGCTTCTTCAACGCCGGGTGCGACAAGGCCATGTTCGGCTGGCCTTGCGATCCGACCATCGAGAAGTTCCGCGACCAGTTCGCCAAGGAATCCGACCCGGCGAAGCAGAAAGCCATTGTCGAGGACTTGCAGAAGTACTGGGTGCTGAACCCGACTCACATCAATCTCGGCCAGTGGTATCAACCGTCCGCCATGCGCACCAGCCTCGACGGCGCCGTTGTGGCGCCGGTACCGGTGTTCTGGAACATGACCAAGAAGTAGGGATCGCGCGCGGGGCCCGGGCCCCGCGCCCATCGATGAAGGCGGACCCGGGGACCGCCTTCTTCCATGGGAAGGAAACCTTTCAGGGGGCGTTTATGAAATTGGTCATGAGGCGGACACTCGCGGCGATCGCCGCCGGCGCGGCACTGGCTGCGACCGGTCCTGCGTGGGCGCAGGGCAAGGTCTTGAAGTTCGTGCAGAACGGCAACCTGACGATCCTCGACCCGATCTGGACGACGGCCTACGTCACGCGCAACCACGGCTACTTCATCTACGACACGCTGTTCTCTTCGGACGAGAACAACGAGGTGAAGCCGCAGATGGTCGACAAGTACGACGTATCGGCCGACAAGACGGTCTGGACCTTCACCCTGCGCGACGGGCTGGAGTGGCACGACGGAACGCCGGTCACGTCGGAGGACTGCATCGCCTCGATCAAGCGCTGGGGCGCGCGCGACGCCATGGGTCTCAAGCTCATGGACTTCGTGAAGGACTTCAAGGCAGTCGACGCCAAGACCTTCCAGATGATTCTGAAGGAGCCGTACGGCCTGGTGCTGGCGTCGCTCGGCAAGCCGTCCTCCAACGTGCCCTTCATGATGCCCAAGAAGGTCGCCGAGACCGATCCGTTCAAGCAGATCGACAGCCAGATCGGCTCCGGGCCGTTCATCTACGTCAACGCCGAGTCCAAGCCCGGCGAGAAGCACGTCTACATCAGGAATCCCAAATACAAGCCGCGTTCGGAACCCGCCTCGGGCCTGGCCGGCGGCAAGGTCGTCAAGGTCGACCGGGTCGAGATCATCGAGATGCCCGACCCGCAGCAGCAGGTGAATGCCCTGATCAATGGCGAGATCGACCTGATCGAGCAGCCGCCGCACGACCTGATTCCGCTGCTGAAGAAGGAAAAGGACGTGAAGCTGTTCGACTGGAACCCGCTCGGCCACCAGTTCATCATCCGCTTCAACACGCTGACCAAGCCGTTCGACAATCCCAAGATCCGCCTGGCCGCGCTCTATTCGATGCGCCAGGAGGATTATCTCAAGGCGACCGTCGGCGAGCCCGAATACTACAAGGTCTGCACCGCCGCCTTCATCTGCGGTACGCCCAACGCCTTCGACGTGCCGGGCGGCCTGCTGGTCAAGCCGGACTTCGAGAAGTCGAAGGCATTGCTCAAGGAGGCAGGCTACGACGGCACGCCGGTCGTGCTGATGCAGTCGACGACCCTGCCGGTGCTCACCAACACGGCGCCGGTGACCAAGCAGCTGCTCGAGCAGGGCGG
>JABCYT010000336.1 GCA_013290035.1 Alphaproteobacteria bacterium | reverse complement strand
GACGCCGGCAGTCGCATCACCCAGCGAGGCCAAGCCACGGCCCGAGTCGGTTCATGCGAAGACCAAGGCACTCCCGCCGACGCCGATGGTCGAGCGCACGCCGACCAACGTCGAAATCGTGAACAAGGCGTTAAATCCCGGGGCATCGGATCCCGATGTCCCGCTGCCGCGCGCCGATCTGTCCGATGCCCCCGGCAATGAGCCGTCGACGGCCAGCGGCAGCGGGCCGCGGATATTTGGCCGCGGGGAGGATGGCGGTGGTGTTTTGGGCCTCCGAGTCCCCATTCCGGCTGATCGCAACGCCTCGGGAGCCACCGCAAGATATGGTACGGGGCAGGCGAGTCCGGAGCCGGCCAACGAGGCGCGCGAGCGCTGAAAAAACAGTGTTGCCATTGAGCAACAGCGCGCCCTTGAGTCGCCGCTTATTGGCCGCTTTCCTTGCACCGCACTAGTTGTGGTGTGTATATTGCCGCCCTCGGAGTTGGTGCTCACCCAGCCCCGCCGACGCTCGTCAGTTTTTTTAGAAACGAGGGGAAGACTCATGAAGAAGGCTTTGATGGCTGCAGCGGCGCTGGTAGCGCTGCCGGTCATGGCTCATGCGCAGGCACCGTCGCCGGGCGTGTATATCGGCGCGGAAGGCGGTTTGAACTGGCTTCTGAACTTCACGGCGAACACGGGTCTAGCGGCGATTCCGACGGTGAGCGTGACGCCGCAGACGGGTTGGGCGGTCGGCGGCGTGATCGGCTACGACTTTGTCGGGCCTCGGGTTGAGTTGGAAGGCGTCTATCGCAACAACCAGATCAACGTCGGGGTGCCCGGCACGGCGATCAACAACCAGGTCGGCCAGCTCGGCATCATGGCCAACCTGCTGTACGACTTCATGCCCGGTTCAGTGATCACGCCGTACATCGGCGCGGGCGCGGGCGTGGGCTTCGTCGACAGCAACCAGTCGCTGGGCAGCACGGTGTTTGCCTATCAGGGCATCATCGGGCTGGGCTGGAACGTCGACACGAACTTCCGGGTGAACCTGGACGGGCGCTACTACGGCACGTCGAATCCGCAGGTCAACGGGCAGTCTTGGACGAACAACAACTTCAGCGTCATGCTGGGCCTGCAGTTGAAGTTCGGCTCGGCGCCGCCGCCGCCGCCACCGCCGCCGCCGATGGTGGCGCCGCCGTCGTTCATGGTGTTCTTCGACTGGGACCGCTCGAACCTGTCGCAGCAGGCGCTGACGACGATCCAGCAGGCGGCCAACGCCTTCAAGGCCAAGGGTAGCGCGCGCATCACGGCGACCGGCCATACCGACACGTCGGGTCCGGAGGCCTACAACATGGCGCTGTCGCTGCGTCGTGCCAACGCGGTCAAGGACGCGCTGGTGCGCGACGGCGTGCCGGCGCAGGCGATCACGGTCATCGGCATGGGCGAGAAGGGCCTGCTGGTGCAGACCGGCGACAACGTGCGCGAGCCGCAGAACCGCCGGGTCGAGATCGTCATCCAGTAAATCGTCATCCAGTAAGACGATCCCAGGTAGCAAGACTTCAGGGGACGGCCGGGCTCAGCCCGGCCGTTTCCTTTTGGGCGGACCCGTCAATGTGCACCGACTCAGCGCGTGCTGGCCACAGGCCCCGAGCGCAGCATGTTGCGCGTCATCTCATTAGCCACATCCGGCCGCATGCGGATGCCGACGACCCGACCGCCTTCGCCCACCATCGAACCCACGATGTAGCCGTCGTCCGTCATTCTGAAGTCGGCAGAGGCAATGTTCATGGCGCCGTATCGCCGGAGCACAACGTTCCAACCGACCTCGAGCCGCGGATGTACCGGCGGAGGTCGAGGCCCGCCGGCAGCGTCGGCGCAGACCTTCTGTTGTCGGCGCTGGAAAGGCTGGTGCTGCCGCACAGGATTGAACTGTGGACCTCCCCCTTACCAAGGGGGTGCTCTACCACTGAGCTACGGCAGCGCCATTTGGCTTTAGAGGGGCGGGGTATGCCATAGGGTCGGGGACCGTTCAACCGCTGCCGCCCGCCGAAACGGGCGTTCCGCGGTGGCTTGCCGCGGCGCTTGCGCTCTGCCTACCATTTTGGCGAGCAACGGCCCCAAGAATGCAGGCAGGAGGGAACGCATGGACTGGCGCCCGATTTCCGCCGACTCCCACATCACAGAGCCGCCCAACTGCTACGTCGACAACATCGATCCGGCATGGCGCGAGAAGGCGCCGCGCATCGTCCACAAGGAAGGCATGGGCGATATCTATCTTGTCGACGGCATGAAGACGCCGGTGCCGATGGGCTTGGTAGCCGCGGCCGGCGTGGCGCCCAAGGACATCCGCATAGGGGGCGCGAAATTCGCGGATCTGCACCGCGGCGGCTGGGATCCCACGACGCGGCTCGCCGACCAGGACAAGGACGGCGTGGCGGCCGAGGTCATCTATCCCACGGTCGGCATGCTGATCTGCAACCATCCCGACTTCGACTACAAGAAGGCCTGCTTCGACGCCTATAACCGCTGGCTCCAGGCCTATTGCGGCCATGCGCCGGACCGCCTGATCGGGTGCGGGCAAACCGCCATGCGCACCGTCAAGGAAGGCATCGAGGACCTCGCGCGCATCAAGGCGATGGGCTTTCGCGGCGTGATGATGCCCGGCAACCCCGGCGAGAAGGACTATGACGACCCGCTCTACGATCCCTTCTGGGAAGCCGCCGTCGCGCTCGAGCTGCCGCTGTCGTTCCATATCCTGACGTCGAGCGGCGACAACGCGCTCGCCAAGCCTCGCGGGCCCAAGATCAATGGCTTCCTCAGCATCATCCGCGGCTGCCAGGACATCATGGGCATGCTGGTGTTCTCGGGCGTGTTCGAGCGGCATCCCAAGCTGCGCGTGGTCTGCGTCGAGGCCGACGCCGGCTGGGCGCCGCATTTCATGTATCGCATGGACCATGCCTACAAGCGCCACCGCTACTGGATGAAGGGTAAGGAGCTCGCGCGCCTGCCGTCGGAGTATTTCCGCGATCACATCGCGCTCACCTTCCAGGACGACTGGACCGCCTTCCAATTCGCCGACCAGCTCGGCCCGCACCAGCTCATGTGGGCCAACGACTTCCCGCACAGCGACTCGACCTGGCCGTGGAGCCACGACGTCATCGCCAAGCAGACCGGCCATCTCAGCCCCGAACTGCGCAAGCGGATCCTGCGCGACAACGTCGTCGAGCTCTACAAGTTGGCCGCGTAGACGGTCCGCATGCGCTTCAGCCTGTTCATGTACTGCACGGTCGGCCGACGGGCCGAGCTCGAGGCCGGCATGGCCGGGCGCAATCCCGCGCTCTACCAGCGCATGCTGGATGAGATCGCCGACTATGTCCGCTTCGCCGATGACGCCGGCTATTTCGGCTTCGGCCATCCCGAGCATCACTTGCAGATCGAGGGCTTCGAGATCTCGAACGATCCGCGGCTGATGTCGATGTGGCTTGGCCGGCACTCGAAGAGGCTGCGCGTCATCACCTGCGGCTTCGTCTCGACCACGCACAACCCGCTGCGCGTGGCCGAGGACATCGCCACCATGGACCATATGCTGGGCGGCCGCTTCGGCGTCGGCCTGGTGCGCGGCTACCAGGCGCGCTGGGTCGAGAACTTCAAGATCCGCGACGAGCTGAATGCGGTGGGGCCCTGGAACAAGGACACGCCCGCCGACGCCGCCAATCGCGAATACTTCTCCGAGTTCGTCGACGTCGTGGTGAAGGCGCTCTCCAACGAAACCTTCAGCCACCGCGGCAAGTACTGGAATTTCCCGCCGGCGGGAATGGTCAATCCGCACGAGCATCCGGTCTATGTGAAGTACGGGCAGGGCGTGACGCCGGCGATGAGGATCGAACAGGTGGGCATCGCGCCGCGCCCGCTGCAAACGCCCCATCCGCCGCTCTATGGCGGTTTTGCCGCCTCGATGCGCACGGCGCTGTTCTGGGCCAAGTACGGCGGCAAGCCGATCGTGCTCACCGACAATCTCAAATTCTACGACCAGCTCTGCCGCGGCTACACCGAGGAGGCAGCCCGGCATGGCCGCACGGTGAAGAACGGCCAGCAGGCCGGCTGGGGCGGCATCTTCGTGTGCGCGCCGACGGATGAGCAGGCCAGGGAATGGGCAAAGGACATGATGTGGTTCTGGCAGAGCTGGGCGACGCCGTTCGGCCAGGGCGTGCCGGAGCTGCTGGTCGGCTCGCCGGAGACGATTTGCCGGCGGCTGGAGCAGGTGCAGCAGGTCATCCCCGACCAGGACGAGGTGATCCTCCTGATCCCGCAAGGCATCCATGAGCGCAGCCAGATCCTGACATCGCTCGAGCTGATGGCGACTAAGGTGATGCCGAAGTTCGCCTAGACGGGCGAACGCTGCTCCCTGCGCAGCGTAATGAGCGCGACCTCGCCGCGGCTGTTGAAGCGAACCGGCGGTCCCGAGACGCCGATGCCGCAGCTGGTGTAGCCGGCCATTCCACCCTGACGCCACAAGCCGCGCGCTGCGTGGCGGCATCGCTTGAGCTGTGTGATCAGGGGCCTGCCGCCCGGCAGGCAGATCTGGCCGCCATGGGTATGGCCGCACAGATAGAGGGCGTAGCCCGCTTCATCGGCGTAATCGGCGACTTCGGGAGAATGGACGAGGGCGATGCGGAACTCGCCGGCATGATCGGCCAACGCCGCCCGCGCGGCTTCGCTGTAGAAGGAATTGACGTCATCGAGCCCGGTGATGCGCAGGCTCGCGCCCTCGCGCTGAAGCACGAGCGAGCGATTGATCAGGACCGCGAAGCCCGCCTCGACGAGCGCGTCGGCCATCCCGGCCGGATCGTGATTGCCAAGCACGGCGATCCGATGACCGCGCACCCGGACACCCTCGAGCGCCTCCGCCAGCAACCCGGCCGACCGGGCAATCGGCGCGCCGTGGTCACCGTGGACGTCGCCGGTGAGCGCGAGCAGATCGACTTCGAGGCCGCCCAGCAACTTGCGGGCCGCGTCGACAAGCGCCGGAAAGACGTCGAGATGGGTGTCGCTGACGTGAAGGATCCGGTATCCGT
>JABCYT010000335.1 GCA_013290035.1 Alphaproteobacteria bacterium | reverse complement strand
CAGCGCCGGCGACAGCCACAGCGTCTCCGGCTGCCAGATCTTGAGGAAGCCGATCAGGCAGGCCATCGACACCAGCGAGGCGCCGATATCGACGATCCAGGGATTGACGAAATTGGAGATCAGGAATTGCGGCACGGCGAAGGACACGCCGGTGACCAGGATGGCGGGCCAGATCTCCTTCATCCCCTTGAAGCCGGCGAAGGTCCAGATCAGCCAGAACGGCACGATCAGCGAGAAGAACGGCAGCTGGCGGCCGACCATGGCGCCCAGCAGGAAAGGATCGAGGCCGGTCACCGAGGCGAGGCCCTGAATCGGCGTGCCGAGCGCACCGTAGGCCACCGGTGCGGTGTTGGCGATCAGCGAGAGGCCGGCGGCGGCGAGCGGCGAGAAGCCCAGCCCCATCAGCATGGCGCCGGTCACGGCGACCGGCGTGCCGAAGCCCGAGGCGCCCTCGAAGAAGGCGCCGAAGCAAAAGGCGATCAGCAGGAGCTGAATGCGCCGATCGGGCGAGACGCCGCCGACCGTGCGCTGCAGCAGCTCGAAGCTGCCATTCTCCACGCACAGGCGATAGAGAAAGATCACGTTGAGCACGATCCAGCCGATCGGGAAGAAGCCGGTCACCAGGCCGAGCACCGAGGCCCGCAGCGCCAGGCCGGTCGGCATGGTGAAGCCCCAGATCGCGATGACGATGGCGGCGCCCAGCGCGATGATGGCGGCGACATGCGCCGCCACCTTGCCCGACGCGATCAGCACCAGCAGCACGACGACGGGAATCGCCGCGATCAGGGTCGACAGCAATTCATTGGCGAGCGGGTCGTAGACCTGGTTCCACATGGTTTCTCCCCCCCAGACTTTCGTTGCCGCAATTGGGCACTCGCGCATGGAACTGGGCAATTGAAATTCGCGTGTTCGGTGCAAATCCGCTGTGCACAACCGGTCTGTTGCGGCGGCGGCTTGCCTTTCCTGACTTCGGGAGCGCCCTACTGCACCGTGAGCAGATAGCGCATCAGCGCGCCGCGCTTGTCGGGCGGCAGCTTCTGCGGCGCGTCGTTGACCTTCAGCGCCAGGTCGCAGGCCGCCTCGTTGGGCAGCCGGGCAAGGCGCGAGAGCTTGTCCAAGTCGGCGGGCTGGAGGCCGGCTTCGCTCAGCAGCGTGCGCGCCTCGGCGTTGCTGGCGACGGCGGGAGCAGGCGTACCGGCGGCTTTTGCGGCGCGGCCGCTGCGATAGGCCTTCTCGAGTGCGGCCAACAGGTCGCTCATCAATTTCTGGCTCGTCGCGTCGAGCTTGTCGCTGCGCTGGATGCCGGTGACGGCGAATTCCTTGCAGACGACGAGGTCGGTGTCCTTGAGAGCCTTCAGCAGGGCGGCGCGCGCATCGATCGCCGCGGCGGCGCTCGCCTCGTCGGTCGCCTTGAGCGCCGGCACGATGTAGGCGACGCGCAGCTCGCTCATGAGCTTGAGCGGCCGCGACGGACCTTGCGTCGTGGGCTGCCGGATCTCCTCGCGGAGGGCCTCGCGCAGGCGGTCCTGCGCGCCCGGCGCGTCGTCGAGCACCACGCCGACCATCGGCAGCGCGTGCACGCTCGCCATGGCGTCGTCGACAGCCGCCGAGTCGCCGCCGCCGCCCTGCACGGCCTTGAGAGCGTACATTGCCAACGCCGCGACAATCCCCGTCACGACCAGCCCGATGGCGGCGGCCTGCAGGCGCTGGATTTGCGCCGCGCGGCGGATTCCGAAGAAGATGGCCACGGCCACCGCCACGGCGAGGCCGATGATGACGCCGAGATTTTCCACGCGACGCTCCTGGTTGGCGCCCAGACTATCACGGGCGCAGCGACGTGCTCGATCGTTACTCGAAGCACCGTGAGGCGAGGATGACGCAGGAATTGGAAGGGACGCGACGGTTGCAGTCCTCCCAGGCGGCTTGCCGCACCGCCTCCAGCGTGGCGCCTGCAGCGTACCCTGAGGCGTTGCCCGGATCGCTGCGGGCGTAGGCGACGCAGCGAGCCAAGGCGGCGAGCCTGATGACGCACTCGCCCACGCATTCGCCGAGCGACGTCTGCTCGGCCGCCGCCCGCGTCGCCATGCCGACGGCATAGCCGAAGTTCCGCCGGCCGTCGGTCGCCACGGCGACCCAGGTTTCCTGTGCGTGGGCTTGCAGGGCGAGCGTTACGGCGAGGATCGCTGCGAGCGCGAGATAGCGCATGGGTTACTTTGGCGTGTTTTTGGCGAGGAAGGCGTGCACGCGCTTGATCGACTCTTGCTGGAATGTCGGCCCCTTCCAGTCTTTCTGCACTTCGATGTTGGGCGCGAGGGCCGCGATCTCTTCGCTGGTATGGGCCGGATGCGGCTTGTCGGAGCCGGGCTGCAGGAAGAGCGGCGTGCGGCAGGCTTTCACGAAGTCGCGGGTGACGGAGAACACGAAATCGGTGCCGAACATGTTCTTGCCGAAGGAGTCGATGGTCGATTGCGGGATCGAGGGATCGCGCGCCCGCACCGTCTCGCCATAGCCCTTCACGGCGGCGTCCCAGCTGTCGCGGTTCTCCCACAGGCCGATCGGGTTCTGCAGTACCGCCGCGGCGACGCGATCGGGCGCCTGCTCGATCGCCTCGAAGCAGTAGCTGCCGCCGATGCAGCCGCCCATGACATGGAACTTCTTGAAGCCGAGATGGTCGATCAGCGCCAGATGGTCGGCGGCGAAGGTGTGCCAGCCATGGTCCGGCTTGACGTCCGCCACCGACTTGCCGGCATTGCGCTGGTCCATGGCGATGACTGTGTATTTGTCGGCAAGTGCGATGCGCGGATCCATCCATGGAAACCCGTTGGGATAGTTGGGTGACGCGCCACCCCACATCTCGACCCGCGAGCCGAGACCGCCCGGCGCATAGAGCAGGATGGGAAAGCCCGCGCCATGGATCTCGTAGTAGATCTCGGCATCGGGACGCTTCAGCATGGGCATCGCAACAACTCCTTTTCGTTCCCGTCACTGCGGCGGCTCACAGCCCATCATGGGTTGGTTGCTAGGAGACGAGACTCCAGGCGAGTTCGGCGCGTTCGCGCGCCGACTTGCTCATTTTTATCGATTCAGGATTGGACGAATTGCCCTGCAGGCCGCGGCGATAGACGCCCTGGGCGATGGCGGCCAGTCGGAACAGCGAGAAGGCGAGGTAGTAGTTCCAGTTCGCGATGGCGGCGCGCCCGACCCTCCGGCAATAGGCGGCGACGTATTCGCTCTCGGTCGGCAGGCCGAGCTTCTTGAAGTCGACCCTGGCGAAGCCATGCGGCGGCTCGGTGAGATGGTAGCCCAGGCAATTGTAGGCGATGTCGCAAAGCGGATGGCCGAGGGTCGAGAGCTCCCAGTCGAGCACCGCCACGATGCGCGGCTCGCTGGGATGAACGATCAGATTCCCCAACCGATAATCGCCGTGCACGATGGTGGTGGGATCGCCCGGCTCCGGATCGGGGGCCGGAATGTGCGCCGGCAGCCAGGCGCACAGTCTGTCCATCGCCGGGATGTCCTCGGTCTTGAGCTCGGCATATTGCTTGCTCCAGCGCGCCACCTGGCGGGCGATGTATTGGCCGCTGCGGCCGTAGTCGCCGAGGCCGACCGTCGCCGGATCGACCTTGTGCAGGCGCGCCAAAACGTCGTTCATCGAATCGAAAATCGCCGCGCGCTCCGCAGGCGTCTGCCCGGGCATCGCGGCGTCGATCAGGATGCGCCCCTCCACGGCGTCCATGAGATAGAACATCTGGCCGATCACCGAATCGTCGGTGCAGAGCAGATGGGCCCGCGCCACCGGCACGTCGGTCCGGGCCAGCGCCGAGATCACGCGGAATTCGCGGTCGACCTGGTGCGCCGAGGCGACGAGCTTGCCCGGCGGTTTCTTGCGCAGCACGAAGTCGCGGCGCTTGCCGTCGCTCATCTCCGCGGCGACGAAGAAGGTCGGGTTGGAATGGCCCGAATCGAACTGCCTGACCTCCAGCCCGCCTCGATAGCCTGCGAGATGAGTGCGCAGGTAGCGGTCGAGGGAGGCGGCATCGAAACGATGGCGCTCCATGACGGGCACGGTGTGAGCATAAGTCGCCATGTGCGAGGAGCCTAGGCGGTGCGTGGCGCGCTCGGCAAACGGTCCGGCCCGCACAGAGGAATCCGGTTTCGAAGATTCGGAACCATACACCCGATCCTGCGTTGTGGTGTGTTGGGGGCAACGAGGTTACAGGGTGGCCGAGACGACGAACGACACCGACGCGGAGCGTTTCCCCGTCGTTCATGTCCATCGCGGGTCGGCAATTCGCCGTCCGCTGATCGTGCTCGCGGTGTGCGCCGTGGGCGTCGTCGGCTATCTGGCGCGCGACTTCCTCATCCCCACGGCCGCCGCGATCGTGCTGGCATTGATGCTGACGCCGGTGGCCAAGACGCTGGAGCGGGTTCATGTGCCGCCGACGCCCGCCGCCGCAGCCTCGGTCTCGCTGCTGGCGTTGCTCGTGGCGGGCCTGCTGGCGGTGGCCATTCCTTCGATTTCGTCATGGGCCGCGCAGGCGCCGTATTTGACCTATACGCTCGAGCGCAAGCTCGAGGGGCTGCGCTCCTCGCTCGCCATCGTCAAGCAGGTGTCGGACAGGGTCGAGCAGGCGGCCACCGCAGCGCCGGCCGGTCCCGCCACGTCCCCGCCCGAGAAGGTCGTGGTGCGCGAAAAGTCGATGCTGGGCGAGCTTGCCAGCACCACGCCGATCGTCATCCTCCAGATCGGCTATGCCGGCGTGCTGGCCTTCATGCTGCTGGCGCATCGCAACGACCATCGCCGCCAGATGCTGCGCATTCCCTTGACCTGGGCCACGCGCGCCCGGCTGGCGCGCATGATGCGCGACATCAACGACCGCGTCGGCCACTACCTGTTTTCGCTGGCCGTCATCTATGCCTGCGTGGCCGTGGTTGCCGCCGTGGCGCTGGCCTTGCTGGGCTTTCCCAATGCCATCATGTGGGGAATCGTCATGGGGTTGGCGTCCTTCGTGCCGTTCGTCGGCGCGCCTCTCACGATTGGCGTGGTGGCGCTGGTCG
>JABCYT010000334.1 GCA_013290035.1 Alphaproteobacteria bacterium | reverse complement strand
GAAGGCATCGGCGGACGACACGGTTTACCCGGCGTGCTCGTGGGCGCCGATGCCATCAACGGTTGGCCTGGTCGGCCTTGCCTTCGGCAACCCACCGTCGGCCATGCCGGCAGGGGGACGCCTGCCCTGTCCGATCGAACTGCTGGTCATGGCGCTCACCGGCTCACGATGGGCTTCGAGGCCAGTTCCCTTGTCGAAGAAGGGGGTAAATCCCGGATCGGGCAGGCCTTTTTTGATCATCGATCGGGGGGCGAACCATGCTGCAGGATGAAGAACCATGCTGCAGGATGAAAATGTGTGCTTGCCGGGCTGTCGCCGGCACGATCTGCCCACAGGGAGGACCGGCGAGGCCCGGAAGTTTCTGAAGTTGCAGTGCAAGAACCGTAGAAAATCGCCTCCAAAAGCTGAATTTTGCCTCCAGACCCGGGGGGACTGTTACATCAGGACCACACTTGGGCAGCAATGCGTCAGCGAAGGCTCCATTTGGTGGCGAGTGCAAAAATCTCCGCGTAGAATTCCCGCGCTTACGCAATTCAGTCCGACGCGAAGCACCTCTCTGAAATTCTTCGACGAGGAGATACTGTATGAAGAAGGTCCTACTAGCGGCGGCGGCGGTGATCGCACTGCCAGCCATCGCCGAGGCCCAAGATGTTCAGTCACCCGGCGTGTACTTCGGCGTCGAAGGCGGCCTGAACTGGATGTTCAACACTACCATTCTCGGCCAGAACGTCTCGCCGCAGACCGGCTGGGCATTGGGTGGCAAGTTCGGCTACGACTTCCTCGGCCCCCGTATCGAAGTCGAAGGCCTGTACCGGCAGAACGTTAACAGCAACAACTTCGGCAACCGCGCCATCACCGGGCAGATCAGCCAGGTAACGGCGATGGCCAACCTGCTGTACGACTTCAACGCCTTTGGCGCCTTCGTGCCCTATATCGGTGCCGGTGTCGGCGCCGGCTTCATCGATTCCGACTTCAACATCTCCAGCGTGACGTTCGCCTATCAGGGCATCATCGGCGTGGGCTACAACTGGAGCCCCAACCTTCGGTTCAACCTCGAAGGCCGCTACATCGGCACGACCAATCCGCAGGTCGCCGGCACGACGTGGAACAACAACGACATCGCCCTGCTCGCCAGCGTCCAGCTGAAGTTCGGGTCGACCCCGCCGCCGCCCCCGCCGCCACCGCCGGTCGTGACGCCGCCGTCCTTCATGGTGTTCTTCGACTGGGACCGCTCGAACCTGTCGCAGCAGGCGCTGGCGACGATCCAGCAGGCGGCCAACGCCTTCAAGGCGAAGGGTAACGCGCGCATCACGGCGACCGGCCATACCGACACGTCGGGCCCGGAGAGCTACAACATGGCGCTGTCGCTGCGTCGTGCCAACGCGGTCAAGGACGCTCTCGTCCGCGACGGCGTGCCGGCCCAGGCGATCACGGTCATCGGCAAGGGCGAGAGCCAGCTCTTGGTGCCGACCGGCGACAACGTGCGCGAGCCGCAGAACCGCCGCGTCGAGATCGTCATCCAGTAAGACGATCCCAGGCAGCAAGACTTCAAGGACGGCCGGGCTCATGCCCGGCCGTTTTCTTTTTGCCGGGGGCGATGAGACGGTCCCGGAAGATCAGCCGGCGAGCTTCAGCCACTCCGCTTCGGTCATGGTCTCGATGCCGAGCTCGGCCGCCTTGCGCGCCTTGGAGCCGGCATTCTCGCCCACCACCACGAGGCTGGTCTTCTTCGACACCGAGTCGGTGACCTTGGCGCCCAGCTCCTCGGCGCGCGCCTTGGCGGCGTCGCGGGTCATCGCCGAAAGCTCGCCAGTGAAGACCACGATCTTGTCCTTGAGCTTGGCGTCCGCCGCCACGACCCGGCGCTCGACCGGCTGCACGGTGAGCTCCTTCAGGAGGTCGCGGATGATCGCCACCGTGTGGCCCTCGCCGAAGAAGGCGCACATCGCGTCGGCCGTGGTCACGCCGATCTGCTCGACATTGCACAGCCGCCCGTAGCTCGGGCCGACCTCGGCCGCGGCCTTCTCCTTCTTCACCGCATCGGGCGTCTTCTTGCGCTCCCTGGCCGCCTGCAGCATCTCGGCGAGCCAGCCGTCGGCGTCGCCATATTCCTGCGCCAGGATCTTGGCCGTCGCCTCGCCGATCAGCGGGATGCCGATCGCGTTGATGAAGCGATCGAGGGAGATCGTGCGGCGCGCCTCGATGGCAGCGATCAGATTGCGCACCGAGAGATCGCCCCAGCCCTCACGCTTCTTGATCTCGTCTTCCCGCTGGCGCAGGCGGAAGATGTCGCCGGGCACTTTCAGAAGCCCATCGCGCCAGAAATTCTCGATGTGCGTGCCGCCCAGGCCCTCGATGTCGAAGCAATTGCGCGACACGAAATGGCGCATCCGCTCGACCTGCTGGAACGGGCATTCGAGCCCGCCCGTGCAGCGGCGCACCACCCCGCCCTCCTCGCTCTGCACCTTGGTCTTGAGCGGACAGGGGCAGTGCGTGGGAAACTGGAATTTGTGCGTCCGCTTCGGCCGCTCCTCCGGCACGTAGCCCAGGACTTGCGGAATGACGTCGCCGGCGCGCTGCACGATCACCATGTCGCCCTTGCGCACGTCCAGCCGCTCGATCTCGTCGGCGTTGTGCAGGGTAGCCCGCCCGACCATCACGCCGCCGACATTGACCGGCTCCAGGTCGGCGACCGGCGTGAGCGCGCCGGTGCGGCCCACCGAGATCAGGATGTCCCTGAGCCGCGTGCGCGCCTGCTCGGCCGGGAATTTATGGGCGATCGCCCAGCGCGGCGCGCGGCTCACGAAGCCCAGACGTTCCTGCCAGTCGATGCGGTCGACCTTGTAGACGACGCCGTCGATGTCGTAGGGCAGGGACGGCCGCTCCACGCTCATCTTGCGGTAGAACTCGCGCACCTCGGCGGGCGTGCGGCACAGCCTGGACAGGGGATTGACCTTGAAGCCCCATTCCTTGAGCAGCTTGAGATACTCGCTATGGGTCTTCCATGACCGCGGCTCCGCTTCACCCCAGGCATAGGCGAAGAAGCGCAGCGGCCGGGTCGCCGTGATGTCGGGGTCAAGCTGGCGCAGCGAGCCTGCCGCCGCGTTGCGCGGGTTGGCGAAGGTCTTCTCGCCGGCCCCCTCCTGGCGCTCGTTCATCTGCTGGAAGGCCTTGCGCTCCATGTATATCTCGCCGCGCACGTCGATCGTCTTGGGCACCTTGCCCTTCAGCTTGTGCGGGATGTCCTTCACGGTCCGCAGGTTGGCGGTGACGTCCTCGCCGGTCGTGCCGTCGCCGCGCGTGGCGCCGACGACGAACACGCCGTCCTCGTAGCGCAGGCTTATCGACAGCCCGTCGATCTTGGGTTCGCAGGCGAGCGCGATCTCGGCATCCGGCTTGAGGTCGGTCTCGCGCTCCAGGCCGCGGCGCAGGCGGTCGAAGAAGCCCTGCAGCTCCTCGTCGCTGAAGGCATTGTCCAGCGACAGCATCGGGCGCGCGTGTCTGACCTTGGCGAAGGCCGTCGTGGGCGTCGGCGCCACCCGTTGCGTCGGGCTCAACATGTCGACGAGCTGGGGGAAGCGCGCCTCGATCGCCTTCAGGCGCTGGCGCAGCTTGTCGTAATCGGCGTCGGAGATCTCAGGCGAATCCTGTTCGTGGTAGAGCTTGTCGTGATGGGCGATCTCCTCGCTCAGGCGCTTGTGCTCGGCACGCCCCTGGCGCTCGGTCATCTCATCAACCGACAGGGCGGCAACGACCTTGGCGGCACGTGACATCGGCTCCTCCTACCCTGCCGCCAGCAGCCGATCGGCGGCGGCGCGCGCCTCGGCCGTCACCTCGGCGCCCGACAGCATGCGGGCGATCTCCTCGCGGCGACCCTTGGCGTCGAGCGCCAGCACGTCGGTGCTGGCGGCGCTGCGGGTCGTCGTCTTGCGGATCAGCCAGTGCCGGTCGGCCACCGCCGCGACCTGCGGCGAATGCGTGACCACCAGTACCTGGACGTCTTTGGCCAGCCGCTTCAACCGCTCGCCGACGGCTGCCGCGGTGGCGCCCCCGATGCCCGAATCGACTTCGTCGAAGACGATCGTCCCGGCATCGCCCATCGTGGCCAGGCAGACCTTGAGCGCCAGCAGGAAGCGGGAGAGTTCGCCGCCCGAGGCGATGCGCGCGATCGGTGCGGGCGGCGTGCCGGGGTTGGTGGCGACCGTGAACTGCACCCGGTCGGTGCCGGCTTCGGACCACTCGGCCTCGGGCAACGCGGCAAGGTCGGTGATGAACTTCGCCTTCTCGAGCTTGAGCGGCCCGAGTTCGGCCGCGACCGCCCTGTCGAGCCGTGCCGCGCCCTTGCGGCGGGCCGCCGCCTGCGCCTCGGCGGCCGCGACAAAAGCGGCGCGGGCAGCCTTCGCCTCGCCCGCCAGACGCTTCAATCCGGCCGCGCCGTCGTCGAGGGCCGCCAGCTGCGCCGCGAACTTGTCGGCAAGGGCGGCGAGCTCGGGCACGGCGACGCCGTGCTTGCGGGCGGCGGCGCGCAACGCGAACAGGCGCTCCTCGATCTTCTCCAGCCGCGCCGGATCGAATTCCAGCGCATCTCGCGCGGCCTCGAGCTGAGCCTGCGCCTCGGTCGCCTCGCTCAGCGCCCGCTCGAGCGCCGACAGGGCGCTGTCGAGGCGGCCCAAGGCCTTGTCGACATTGCGCTCGATCAGGCGGTGCGCCGTGCGCAGCGCGGTGACGGCGCCGCGCCCCTGCTCTAGTTCGGCCAGCGACTGGGCCACCGCCTCGCCCAACGCACTGCCGGCGCGCAGCAGCTGCCGTTCGCCGGCCAACGTCTCCTCGTCATCCGGCTTGGGGGACAGCGTCGCGAGCTCCTTCACCGCGTGACGCAGGAAATCCTCGTCGCGCCGCGCGGCGGCGGCCGCTTCTTCGGCGTCGGCATGCGCCTGCTCGGCGCTGCGCCAGGCGTGCCAGGCGGCCCGCACCGCTTCGCCCTGCTTCTCCAACCCGGCGAAGGCATCGAGAGAAGCGCGATGGGTCGCCATATCCAAGAGGCCGTGCTGTTCCATCTGGC
>JABCYT010000333.1 GCA_013290035.1 Alphaproteobacteria bacterium | reverse complement strand
GAATCGTATGTTGTTCGCCGAATTGGCAACCAAACGATCTTCTCCGAAGCGCTCGATATTTTTTTGGACGCAAAAAAAATAAAACGCCGCTCATTGGAGCGGCGTTCACAATCTCTGAAGGCAGAGACGTCTCAGGCCATCGCCTTGATGCGCGCTGCCAGACGCGACACGCGACGCGCTGCGGCATTCTTGGTCACGATGTGCTTGGCAGCACCGCGCTGGATCTCCGGCTGCGCATCGCGCAGCGCCGCCTGGGCAGCCTTCTTGTCTCCGCCCTTGATCGCCGCCTCGACCTTCTTGATCGAGCCGCGTACGCGACTGCGGCGCGCGGTGTTCGCGGCGGTGCGACGCTCGGTCTGGCGGGCGCGCTTCTCAGCCGACTTGTGACTGGCCATCTAATCCTCGTTGCTCGGAAGGGCGCGTGTATACGGGCCGGCCGGCATCCGGTCAACCCCGCCAAAAGCCGTCATTTATCGGTGTTTCCAGGCCGCCTTGCGCTTGTCGGCGAAGGCCGCCATGCCCTCGGCCCGATCCTCGAAGGCGAAGGTGGCATGGAAGGTACGCCGCTCGAAGCGCACCCCCTCGGCCAAGGTCGTCTCGAAGGCGCGGTTGACGGCTTCCTTGGCGACCATGGTGGCGGGCAGCGACATGCCGGCGATCTTCTCCGCCGTCGCCAGCGCATCGTCCATCAGTTGGGCGAGCGGTACGACGCGGCTCACGAGGCCGCAGCGCTCGGCTTCTGCGGCATCCATCATGCGGCCGGTGAGGATCATGTCCATGGCCTTGGACTTGCCGACGAAGCGCGGCAGGCGCTGGGTGCCGCCGGCGCCCGGGATGGTGCCGAGCGTGATCTCGGGTTGGCCGAACCTGGCGTTGTCGGCGGCGATGATGAAGTCGCACATCATCGCCATCTCGCAGCCGCCGCCCAGCGCGTAGCCCGCCACCGCGGCAACGATCGGCTTGCGGACCTGGCTCACCTTCTCCCAGCCGACGGTGATGAAGTCCTGCAGGAAGACGTCCTGATAGGATTTCTCTTTCATCTCCTTGATGTCGGCGCCGGCGGCGAAGGCCTTCTCGCTACCGGTCAGTATCATGCATCCGATCGCGCGATCGGCTTCGAAGGCGTCGAGCGCCAGCCCCAGCTCGCGCACGAGATCGGCGCAGAGCGCATTCAACGCCTTGGGCCGGTTCAGCCGGATGATCCCGACTCGGCCCTTGATTTCGGTCTGTATGTTTTCGTAAGTGGTCACGTTTCCTCCCCCAACGGTGCCTTGGGATGCGAGCGCCGCTCTTAGCTAGCGCTGGCAGTGCGCGCAATAGAAGGTCGAGCGGCCGGATTGCACCAAGCGACGCACGACCTTGCCGCAGCCGCGGGTCGGGCAGACCGCGCCTTGGCGGTCGTAGACATTGAAGCGCGTCTGAAAATATCCCAGCTCGCCGCCCGGCTGCACATGATCGCGCAGGGTCGATCCGCCGTCGTCGATCGAGCGCAACAGCACCTGCTTGATGGCAGCGACCAGCCGGTCGGCGCGTTCGCCCTGCACGGTGTGGGCCGAGCGGCGGGGCGAGATCCCGGCCAGGAACAAGGCTTCGCAGGCGTATATATTGCCGACGCCGACCAGGGTTTTCTGATCGAGCAGGGCTGCCTTGATGGGGGTGCGTCTTCCCTTGAGACGCTTGGCCAGCGCGGCGCCGTCGAACGCATCGTCGAGCGGCTCGGGCCCCAAGCCCTTGAAGAGCTTGTGCCTGGGCAGCGTCTCGTCGGCGGCCAGCAGCATCAGCCCGAAGCGGCGGGCGTCGTTGAAACGCAGCTGCCAGCCCTCGTCGGTATCGATCACGACATGATCGTGCCGCCCCAACGGATGCTCGGCGGCACTCGCCGCGTCGTGCAAGGTCATGCGGCCCGACATGCCGAGATGGGCGATCAAGGTGTGTCCGTCATCGAGGCGGAGCAGCAGGTATTTCGCCCGGCGGTCGATGCCCAGCACCCGACGGCCCTCGACCCTCTGCGCGAACCGGGCCGGCAAGGGCACCCGGAGGTCGCGCCGGCGCTGGACGAGGCGAACGATGCGCCGTCCGACCAGTCTTGGAACGAGACCGCGACGGACGGTTTCTACCTCGGGAAGCTCGGGCATACCGGCGCGCCGCCTTTATGTGGGACGGTGGCCGAACAGCGCGGTCCCCACCCGGACATGGGTGGCGCCCAGGCGGATGGCCGTCTCGTAGTCGGCGCTCATGCCCATGCTGATCTTGGCGAGGCCGTTGCGTGCGGCCATCTTGGCGAGCAAGGCAAAGTGCAGAGCGGGTTCCTCGTCGACCGGCGGTATGCACATCAGGCCGACGATCGGCAATTTATGAATATCGCGGCAGGACGCGACGAAGGCATCGAGCTCGGCCGGCAGCACGCCCGCCTTCTGCGGTTCCTCGCCGGTATTGACCTGGATATAGCAATCCGGTCGGCGGACTGCCCGTGTCATTTCCTTGGCAAGCATGGCGGCCAGCCGCTCGCGGTCGACCGACTCGATCGCGTCGAACAGCGCCACCGCCTCGCGCGCCTTGTTGGTCTGCAAGGGGCCGATCAAGTGCAAGACGAGGTCGGGATGCTCGGCCTTCAGCGCCGGGAATTTCTGCTCCGCTTCCTGCACCCGGTTCTCGCCGAAGACGCGCTGGCCCGCGTCCAGAAGCTCGCGCACCTGATCGGCGCCATGGGTCTTGGAGACGGCGATCAGGGTGACGGACGCCGGGTCGCGTCCCGCGGCGCGAGCCGCGTGGGCGATATGCTGACGAACTTTGGCCAGACGGTCGGCGCCTGCGCTCATGCGTCCAGGCTCAGCCGGGCGGCCATCGCCTCGGCATTGTTGGGATCGGCGGCCAACGCAGCGTCCAGGGTCTCGCGCGCCTTGTCGCGTTCGCCCAGGGCGGCGAGGCAGGTGCCATAATGACCCAGCAGGCGTGAATCGCCCGGCAGTCCGCGCAGCGCATGTTCGTGCAGCGAGCGGGCCTCGGCGGCGCGCCCGAGATCGAGCAGGACACGGCCGAGATTGGTCAACACCATCGGATCGTCGGTCGCAAGTCTCGAGGCGCGTTTCAGCGCGCGCCGCGCCTCGTCCAAACGCTTGAGGCCGCGCAGCGCCAGCCCCTGGTTGTTGAGCGCCCGCACGTTGTCGGGTGCCTCCTTCAGGTAAGGCTCCAGGGTTTCGAGCGCCTCTGCGAAGCTGCCGCGCTCGATGTGGAGATGGGAGAGCTGCAGGACGGCATCGGGGTCGAGCGGATTGTGGCGCAGCGCGCGCTGAAGAACGTCGACGGCTGCGTCCCCTTGGCCGGTCGCCGCCTGGGCCAGGGCCAGGGTCTTGAAGCCCGCCATGAAGCCGGGATCGATCTCGAGCGCCCGCTCGATCGGGCCAATGGCGTCGGAGGGCCGGCCGGCGAAGTGGAGCACGAAGCCCAGTATGTGGTTGAGCGCGGCGCTGTCGGGCGCCAGTTCGAGCGCCCGGCCGGCTTCGGCGATCGCCTCGTCATGATGGCCGAGCGCACTCAGCGCCAGCGCGCGGTCGCCCAGGATCTGGGCGCGGCGCGCGCCATCTTCCCCGGCATCGACCAGGGCCAGGTCCAGAATCTCGATCGCCGCGGAATGGTGCCCCAAGCGGTAGAGGGCGTAGCCCAGCATGTTGCGCGCCCGGGCCTGCAGCGGCTTCAAGCCCTCGCCGCCCTGCTGGATGCCCTGATCGACATTGGTCACGAATTCGATCAGTTCGCGCTCGGCGGCGGCAAACCGGTTGAGGTCCATATAAACCGACGCCAACGCCAGGCGCGCTTCGACATGGGCCGGCGAGCGGCGAACCGTTTCGCGAAAGCGTCGCGCCGCCTCGTCGAGGCGGCCCTGCCGGCGCGCCACCAGGCCGAGATTGTAGGACAGCATCGGCTCGTTGGGGTCCTTGGCCAACGCCTTGCGCCACAGGGCTTCGGCATCGCCGAGCGCGCCACGCTGCGACAGGCAGACGGCCAGGAAGTGCAGAATGTCGGGCCGCTCGCCGTGACGGGCCAAGGCGGAGCGGAACAGCGGCTCGGCACGGTCGAACCATCCGGCGCGCAGATACTGCAGGCCGGTCTGCAGATCGGGATCGGGCTGGGGTTGCGCCGAGGACGGCGGTCGGGTCGCAAGGGCCATGCCGCGCTGTGTAGACCCGCCTCACGGCCAAGGCTACACGAAATGCCGTGGTCAAGGATGTCGATCTGTTCGCGGCGGCGATGGGCGATGTGAAGCCGCTCGCCGGCCGCCAGCGCGCGGCCGCGAAGGCTGTCATCCCGAGGCCGACGGCCGAGGGACCTTTAAAGCCGCAGAAAAGGTCCCTCGCTGCGCTCGCGATGACACCTCCGCCTGAACTGACGCTCGATGATCACAACTTCGACCGCGATACGGCCCGCGCCCTCGGACGCGGCAAGCTCGTCCCGCAGGCGTCGCTCGACCTGCACGGCATGACGCTCGCCGCGGCCGAACGGGCCGTCGCCAATTTTCTTGATGCAGCGGTGGCGCAGGATCTCCGCATCATCCTGATCGTCACCGGCAAGGGGGCGCGCCTGCAGGGCGGGCGCGTGCTGGGCGGACGCATCCGCGCCGAGTTCGTCGGCTGGCTGAACCGCGCCGACAATCGCAGCCGGGTGCGCGGCGTCCGGAGGGCGCACCCGCGCCACGGCGGCGGCGGCGCCTTCTACGTGCTGCTGCGCCGCCGTTCGTCGGCCAGCAGCCGCTCCTTGCGCGCGACGCCCCAGCGATAGCCGCTGAGCGCGCCGCGTGCGCCGACGGCGCGATGGCAGGGGATGACCCCGGCCGCCTGGTTGGTGGCACAGGCCCGCCCGACGGCGCGGGCCGCCGTGGGGGCGCCGATGCTCTTGGCGATCTCGCCGTAGCTTCTGGTCTGGCCGGGCGGGATCTGGGTCAATGCCTTCCAGACCTTCCACTGGAAGGCCGTGCCGACGATATCGAGCGGCACGTCTGCCGCGTCGAGCGCCGAGGGTTTGCGGCCGTAGAGGCGGGCCAGCACGTTCTTCACCCGTGGCCCGA
>JABCYT010000332.1 GCA_013290035.1 Alphaproteobacteria bacterium | reverse complement strand
CGATCGTCCGGCTTGCTCCAGATCTCGCCCGAGTCGCGCAGGCCGTTCTCGTGGACGTCGCGATCGGCCGTCCACACGGCATGGGCAAAACTCTTGATCGTATCCATGGGCTTCTGCTCGCCCATGCCGTGAATGACCACGATGGCCTGCTTGGGAAACCCCGAGGGTACTGTCACGCCCATCGTCACCCCCACCGGATGGCTGTTCGGCTGCAGTGAATTAGCGCACACAACCTCCGGCTGTGTCAAATCGGCGGCCTAGCCCAACAGCCAATTTCGCAGCAATCCGAACATTCCGGTGGCGAACAGGATGACGAGCGCCACGTTGCGGTAAAGCCTTTCGCTGGCCAGGCCATGAAACGCGCGGCCGCCGATCCAGGCGCCCAGCGCCATGACGGGGAACAGCACGACGGCGCGCGCCAGCGCGTCGAAGCCGGCAACGCCGGTCGCCAGCACGATCACGATCAACAGGAACTGCGTCAGGAAATAATAGGTGACGACGTTGGCCCGGTTGACCTGCGGCGGATCGTTGCCCGACAGCAGGTAGAGCAGCACCGGCGGGCCGCCGACGCTGGTGGTGGCCATCATCGCGCCCGACACCGCGCCGACCGCGACGCCGGCCACCGTCGAGCGCCGGCCGGTGTATTTCCAGCCGCTCCACATCAGCACGACGAAGGCCACGATCACCGCCGAGACGACCGTCACGATGGTGTTCTTGTCGACGCTCGCCAGCAACCACACGCCCACGGGCATGGCGGCGCAGGCGGCGATGCTCATGGGGGCGAGCACATGCCAGTTGGCGTGGCGGCGGACCTGCGGGAAGAGCTGCACGGAGACCACGAGCTCGATCGCCACCACGGTCACCACCATGTCGGCCGAGCCAAAGAGGATGGCGAAGACCGGCGCCATCAGCATGGCCGAGCCGAAGCCCGCGAACCCGCGCATCAGGCCGGCCACCAGGGTGACGCCGATGGCGGTCCACAGGCCGATGCCGGCGAACAGGGAAGCGATGTAGGAGATCATGACGCGACTGCTTGGCAAGAGGACGTACGACGGCGCGATCCGCTGGCCCCCGGCATGCGGGGACGAGGGATCAGGCAATAAGTCGTAGCGTCGTCAGTCGCTTCATGGGGTCGAGACCTTCCGCGATAACGCCTGCGCCGTCAACCATCGGCCTTGGCGCCGAGCTTGGCGCGCACGAAGTCGATCCTGTCCTGACCCCAGAACAGCTCGCCATCGACGACGAAGGTCGGCACGGCGAACACGCCCTGCTTGTCAGCTTCCGCGTGATGCTGGGCGAGCAGGGCCGGACCCGCGCCCGTCGCGAAGGCATCGAAGCCCGCAAGATCCACGCCGATCTCCTTCACGAGCGCCTCGACGGCGGCGCGATCCTCGTAGTCGAGCTCGCGCTTGAAGAAGCGCGGATAGGCCGCATCGATCAGCGCCCTGCCCTTGCCGCCGGCCTCGGCAAACATCCAGGCGAGATGGATGAGTGTCGAATCGAAGATCTTCTGCGGCCCGCGGATGATCATGCCGCGCTGGTTGGCGAAGCGGCGGACGTCGGCATAGAGGTATTTGATGCGACGCCGGCCGCGCTCGGCCGCCTTGGGATCGTCCACGTTGTAGGCGCCCCTGATGTCGAGCGCGTAGGGGCGCAGGCGAAGCGTCACGCCGAGCTCGCTCTCCAGCGCATAGGCCGGATCCTTGGCGAGGAAGGAGTACGGGCTCTTGAGATCGAGCCACAGATCGACGCTTTTGCTCATGTGCGCCGCCCCTGCCCCTCGCCGCTCTTGTCGCGCAGCCGGCGCATGCCGCGCAGCCAGCGGTCGTAGTCGCCGGTCTTGCGCGTCAGGTACTCCTTCACCTCGGGATGCGGCAGGATCAGGAAGGTCTCGGCGCCCATGACGTCGATCACGGTCTGCGCCACCGCATCGGTGTTGAGGACGCCGTCGACCGACGCCGCGGTGGCGCCCGCCATGCGCAGCATGTTGGTGTCGACCGCCTGCGGGCAGAGCACCGAGACGCAGATGCCCTTGTCGCCGTACTGGATCGACAGATGCTCGGCCAGGGCCACCGCGGCGTGCTTGGTGACGCCGTAGGGCGCCGAGCCCATCGAGGCCAGGAGTCCGGCAGCGCTGGCGGTGTTGAGCAGATAGCCCGACTTTCGCTGCAGCATGCCGGGCACCAGGACGCGCGCGGCATAGACATGGGCCATGACGTGGATCGCCCACGAATCGGCCCAATCCTTGTCGCTGGCATCCTCGTGCCCGCCGCGGCCGATGCCGGCGTTGGAGAAGAAGACGTCGACCGGCCCGTACTGCCGCTCGGCCTCGGCGACGAGATGGCGGATGTCGGCTTCCCGGGCGACGTCGCAGGCGACGGCCATGCCCTTGATGTCCCGGGCGACGGCCTCCAGGCGGCCGGCATCGCGGTCGGCCACGACCACTCCCTTGGCGCCCTCCCTGGCGTAGCGCCGCGCGATCGCCTCGCCGATGCCGCCCGCCGCGCCGGTGACGACGCAGACCTTGTCTTTGACTTTCATTCGTTTCTCCTCATGCTCTTCCGGACCGCGAGCGTCCCGCTCGCTCGGACTGCTTAGGCCAGCGGGACGCTCGCGGTCCGGAAGACCTTAGCCCCAGCTCTCCTCGATCAGCTCCGCATACTGCGCCTTGGTCGGCTGGCGCGGCGTCGACTGGTGGCAGTGATCGCCCAGCGCGCCATCGGCGATCTTCTCGACCGTGTCCGCCATGAGTCTCCCTATGCGCGATAGAACGGCTTGTCGCCCTTGACCGTGACGCGATAGCCCAGCCGCTTGTGCGGGAAGTAGTCCCACATGGCGTGATGCCTGGCAGCGCGGTTGTCCCAGAAGGCAATGGAGTTGGGCTGCCAGGCGAAGCGGCACTGGAATTCCGGCGTCTCGCTGTGGCGGTAAAGCATGTCCAGCAGCGCATCGCTCTCGTTTCTGCGCAGGCCGGCGATCTGCGTGGTGAAGTTCCGGTTGACGTAAAGCGCCTTGCGGCCGGTCACCGGATGCGTGCGCACCACCGGATGCTCGTGGCGCGGGAAGCCGCCCTCCTTCGGCGTATGGCCGAAGCGGCCGCCATAGACCTGCGCGCCGTCATGGATCGCCGTCAGGCTCTCGCACAGTCTCTGGATCGGCGGCGAGAGCGTCTCGTAGGCGCGGTACATGTTGGCGAACAGGGTGTTGCCGCCGCCGTCGGGCGGCAGCTCCTTCATGTAGAGGATGCTGCCCATCGGCGGTTCGGCATCGCAACTGACGTCGGAATGCCATTCCTCGCCGGCGACATGCTTGGACTTCTCGTCGGCCTTGATGACCAGGATCTCCGGATGCTCGCCGCCGCGCGACGAGGTAGGATGCAGGTGCAGTTCGCCGAAGCGGCGGCCGAACGCCTTGTGCTGCTCGTGGCTGAGCTCCTGGTCGCGGAAGAAGATCACCAGGTTCGCCATCAGCGCGTCGTGGATTTCCTGGAAGGCCTGGTTGCCCAGTGGTTTGGCAAGATCGACACCGAAGATTTCCGCGCCGATGCAGGGCGTGAGCTTGCGCACCTCGATCGTCTGGTAGCCCATTGGCTTTTCCTCACTTTTGCCGCAAGCCTACGCGAGAAAGAGACCATGAGCGACAGTCTTATCCTGCGGGCCGCGACCGCGGTCGATGCGCCAACGGTCGCCGCGATCATCGCCGCGTCGTTCGAGGAATATCGCGGCAAGCTCGTGCCCGAACCGGGCGCCTTCCGTGAGACGGCGGACGGCATCGCCGCCGAGCTCGCCCACGAATCGGGCGCCATCATCGCGGAGCGGAATGGCGAGATCGTCGGCTGCGTCATGCTCAAGCTGATCGAGGACGATCTTTATTTCGGCCGGCTGTCGGTCGTGCCGGCGGCGCGCGGCCAGGGCGTCGCTCGTCGCTTGATCGAGGCCGTCGAGGACGAGGCGCGGCGCCGCGAGCTTGCCGGCGTGCGGCTGGGCGTGCGCATCGCGCTCGCCGAGAACCAGCGGCTGTTCACCTCGCTGGGCTATGTCGAGATCTCGCGCGAGGCGCATGAGGGCTTCGACCATCCGACCTCGATCAACATGCGCAAGGCGTTGCGCTGATCGCGCTCTTGGACCGCGGGCGTCCCGCCCGCTTAAGCGCATTCACATGCGCGTATGATCATGAGCGGGCGGGACACCCGCGGTCCGGAAGACCATGACGCGGCGCGAACTTGTAGCGGAAGGTGCAGCTCGGCGCCCCGTGCATGATCGTCTGGGCGCGCTCGAGGCTCACCTCGTCCCCGCCGGCCGAGGCGATGTCGACATCGGTCTCGCAGATCAACAGCGCGCCCAGCTCGGGTTCGTCCAGGGCGCGAAAGAATTCGGCAAAGCGGCAGCGCGTCACGTCGATGTCCAGCGCCTCCTCGTCGTGGCGCTTGATCTCGAACTCGACCTCCCTCGCAGAAACCTCGTTCAAGGCGCCTTGCAGGGTTGCCCATTTGTGCCGCGGGCTGCCCTCGATGGCCTCGCCGATGGCGGCGAACAGCGCCTTCGACCAGTCACGCAAGGCCTGCCGCACGATGGCGTCGGCCTGGTCCTTCCCCAGCTCGGCGCGCAAGGCGCGCAGCACCGGCACCAGGACCTGAGCCTGTATCCGCGTCTTGTCCAGGAGCGATCGCCTGGGATCCACCAGGTAGTCGTCGAGCACACCGGTCATCAGTCCTTCCTCCGGAAGCGAAAGTCGCAGCAGCTGCCGCCCTGCATGATCGTCTGGCTGCGCGTGAGCTCGAGGTCGTCGTTGAAGCCCGCGACCATGGCGTGATCGCGGCTGCAATGGATGAGGGCGCCGAGATCCGTCAGGCCGAGCTCCTTGAAGAATTCCGCGTATCTGCAGCGGGTCACGTTGAAGGCGAGGCGATCGTCGGTCTGGTCGAGGACCTGGATGTCCATGCCGCCGCCGCCGCCGGCCCACACCGTCTCGGCCAGCGCACGAAGGCCCGCGACGTCGCCGCCGAAGCTGCCGGCCCATTTCGCCCCCTCCTCGGCGGCCAGGGCGCGGATCGTCGTGGCGACCGCCTC
>JABCYT010000331.1 GCA_013290035.1 Alphaproteobacteria bacterium | reverse complement strand
CTCGCTCTCGACCAGCCCTTCGGGGACGGCGAACTTGTGCGCGTCGGCCAGCTTGTCGAGCAGCTGGCGCTTGATCATCGAGCGCGAGATCCGCGCGTAATCCTGGCCAATGCGCTCGGCGACGGCTTTGCGCATCGCCTCGAGGTTCTCGAAGTTGTTCTTCTTCGCCAGCTCGTCGTCCGCCGGCTGGTCGACGAACTCGTGGATCTCGTTGATCGTGCACTTGAACACGGCGTCCTTGCCGGCAAGTTCCGGCGCGCCGTAGTCGGCCGGGAACGTCACCTTGACGTCGACCTCCTTGCCGACCTCCGCGCCGATGAGCTGGTCCTCGAAGCCCGGGATGAAGGAGCCCGAGCCGATCTCCAGCGTGTAGCCCTGCGCGGCGCCGCCGGGAAACTCCTTGCCGTCGACCGAGCCCACGAAGTCGAGCTTGATCGCGTCGCCCTTCTGCGCCGGGCGCGGCGGATCGACGGTTTTCTCCTCGCGGTTCGCCTTGGCGATGCGCGCGACCGCCTCGTCGACGTCCTTGTCCGGCACGGTCGCCTTCAGGCGCTCGAGCTCGACGTCGGAGAAGTCGAGCTTGCCGATCTCCGGCAGGACCTCGATCGCGACTTCGAACTCGACGTCCTTGCCTTCCTCGAGCTGCTTCAGGTCGACGCGCGGCTGCAGGGCGGGCTTCAGTCCGCGATCCTCGATCGCCTTGGCGGTGCTCGAATTGACCGCCTGTTCCACGGCTTCGCCGAACAGGGCCTGGCCGTACTGCTTCTTCAACAGGCCGACCGGCACCTTGCCGGCGCGAAAGCCCGGCATCTGCGCGGTCCGCGCCATCTCCGCCAGGCGCTCGTCGACCTTGGCCGACAAATCGCCGGCGGGCACGACGATCTTGAATTGCCGCTTCAGGCCTTCGGCCGGGAGTTCCGTCACTTGCATCGTCTTCACTTCCATTTCCGGTTGGTGCGGGCGGAGGGACTTGAACCCCCACGCCTTGCGGCACGAGAACCTAAATCTCGCGTGTCTACCAATTCCACCACGCCCGCCCGACAGCTAGCCCCAGTACAGGGCCGTCGGGCCGTGCCGCGAGGGCCGAATCGCGGCCTCTTAGCCCGCGCCCGCCGACCGGTCAATTGAAGCCATCGGGCTCGCCTCAGAGTCCCTCTCCGCCCGCGATGACGCGGGCGGAGAGGGCGCAAAGCGGAGATCAAGAGACCGCCTGCAGCGCGTCGGGCAATCCGTCGATCAGGTCCTCGGCGATGAGGCCGGGTCGGCCGAAGCGAAAGGCGCTCTCGCCGTGCAGCCATGCGGCCGCCGCAGCGGCGGCGAGCGGCGCCAGACCCTGGGCCATGAGGGCGCCCCCGATGCCTGCCAGCACGTCGCCCGAACCGGCGGTGGCCAGGCTGGCCGGGGCGTGGACGTTGATGACGGCCCGGCCGTCCGGCGCGGCGATCACCGTATCGGGACCCTTCAGGAGCACCGTGGCGCCACTCAGCCGCGCCGCCTGGCGGACGCGCTCGACCTTTGCCGGAAGCTTCGTCAGATCGGGAAACAACCGCCTGAACTCGCCTTCATGGGGCGTGAGCAAAGCCGGGCCCTTGATGGCATCGAACAGGCTCGCAGGCGTTTGGGCAAAGGTCGTGATGGCATCAGCGTCGAGCACGACGGCCCGCTGCGTGGCGAGCGCCGCCAGCACCGAGACCCGCGTGCGCTCGTTGACGCCGGCGCCCGGCCCGATCAGCACCGCATTGCGCCGTTCGTCCTCCAGCAAGCGCGCAAAGGCGCCCCCGTCTTCGCACGCGACCACGAGGTTGCCGGGCTCGCCCGCCTGGTAGATGGCCATCGCCGATGGTGGTGTGGCGATGGTGGCCAGCCCCGCCCCTGCCCGGCGGCCTGCCAGGGCGGCCAGCCGGGCCGCACCGGTGGCGGTCGCGCCGCCCAGGATGGTGAGATGTCCGCGCGCATACTTGTGGTCGGCCAGACCGTCGCGCCGCAGATGGTGCCGCCACAATGCCGTGCCGTTCAGCCATGTCCGGGGCGCGATCTTTTCCAGCACCACGCTCGGGATGCCGATATCGGCCACCTTCAGCACGCCGCAGCGCCGCAGGCCTTCGAGCGAATAATGACCGGGCTTGGCGCGGAAGAACGTCACCGTGCGCTCGGCGAACGGCGCGCGGCCCATCACTTCGCCGCTGTCGCCATGCAGGCCGCTCGGTACGTCGACGGCGACAACGGTGAGCGCCTCGCGATTGATCCGGTCGATCGTCTCGCCGGCGATACCCTCGATGGGACGCGTGAGGCCCGCCCCGAACAGCGCGTCGACCACCAGCGGTCGACCGTCGAGAAGGACAAGGGCGAGCGCCTCGACCGGACCTCGCCAAGCTTGTGCAGCCCAGGCGGCATCGCCCTTCAAGGCGCTGCGGGCGCCGAGCAGCCCGACCCGCACGGGCCAGCCCGCTTCCTGCAGATGGCGCGCCGCCACGAAGCCGTCGCCACCATTGTTGCCGGGGCCGCACAGGACCACGACGGGCCGCGGCCGATGGCGGCCCAGCACGGCATCGGCGACAGCCCTGCCTGCCGCTTCCATGAGATCGGTCCCCGGCACGCCGCCGGCGATGGCGGCGGCATCGGCGCTGGCCATCTCGGCACAGCTCAAAAGGACGAGGTCGTCGTGGGGAGCGAGTTCGCGCACTTTCGGCTCAAAGGCCCTGGCGCAAGTGGGATTGGGGCGGCCGACCGGAATTGAACCGGCGACATCCAGAATCACAATCTGGCGCTCTAACCAACTGAGCTACGGCCGCCACCGTGGGTCGCTCCCGACGAAGCGCGCCTTCCTACGCTTGCCCGGCCGGAGCGTCAAGAAACCGGCGTCGGCGGCAGCAGGCGGTCGATGGCGTGGATCCACACCTGGCAGGCTTCGGCGAAGGAGAGGCCGTTATACTCCCGCATGCGCGCCCAGCTTTCGAAGTCGATCAGGGTTTCGATGGCGATCAGGATTTGCCGGCGCTCGACCCCGCCAAGCGCCGCAAGCTCGGACGGATACATCAGCTCGATGCGCTTGAGGACGGCCTGCCGCACCAGAGCGATGCGCGCGTTGAGTTCCTCCGAATCGCCCTTGTTGGCATTGAGCGCGCGCCACAACGGCAGCCACTGCTCGCAAATCCAGCCGCGCGTTTCGACATGGGCCTTGAGGCGCGCCTGCCGGTCGCCGTCGAGGTCGCGCGGCACCGCCTGCGCATTGCCCTGCGTGAAGGCGTAGTCCGTCGCCGCCACGCGCAGGGCGTGCAGGTCGGGAAAGCGTTCGAACACCGAGCGCACCGAATAGCCCGCCCGTTCGGCGATCCGCGCGGCCGTGGGGACCTGCGGATCCTCGCGCAACAGCGTCAGGTAGGCTTCGATGATCAACTGCTTGGTTCGCACGCTGCGCAGGCGGCGACCATCGATCCGAGCGGATGTGGAAGGTGCTACGGGCAAGGAACTTTCGGGCGGTATTGCGAATTGTTCGCGTCGCGCACCGAATTGTACCGAGTGCGCCGGGTTGACGCCAGACGTTCCAGCCTGCCGGTGCTACGCGGCAAGCGGTGTCGGCGGAAGCAGCCGGTCGATGGCCTGCGTCCATGCCGCGCAGGCCTCGTCGAACGACAGGCCGAAGAACTCCTGCATCCGTGCCCAGCTTTCGACGTCGACCAGCGCCTCGAGCACGATCAGCAGGTGCCGGCGCTCGCTGTCCGACAGGGTCGAGAGCTCCGGGGCATACATCAACTCCAGGCGGCCGACGAGACGTTCGCGCAAGCCGACAACGCGCTGCCTGAGCTCCGGCGATTCACCCTGGTTCACGACGAGCGAACGCCACAGCGGCAGCCACCGCTCGCAGGTCCGCCCCCGCTTCTCGACCTGGGTCCGGATGCGGGTCTGCCGGTCGCCGTCGGTATCGCGTGACGGCGCCAGCGCCGCGACCTGGACCAGCGCATAGTCGACCGCCGCCACCTGCAGGCTGTGGATATCGGGAAAACGCTCGAACACCGAGCGCACGGAATAGCCGGCGCGCTCGGCGATCTGGGCGGCCGTCGGCACCTGTGGCGACTTCTCGCTCGCAAGCGCCAGATAGGCCTCGATGATCAATTGCTTGGTCCGCAGGCTGCGCAGGCGGCGGCCGTCGATCCGGGAGGTCGTGGGAGTAGGGTGTCTGGACAAGGCTGTTTCGGTCTCAGCTATTGACGCCACCATCTTCTGCACCATCGCCATCCCACGTTGCCCGGCGCAGCGTCAAGCAGCCGGCGTCGGCGGCAGCATGCGGTCGATGGCGCTGATCCAGACAGTGCAGGCTTCCTCGAAGCTCAAGCCATGCATTTCGCGCATCCGCTCCCAGCTCTCGATGTCGGTGATGGCTTCGAGCGCGACCAGCATGTACTTGCGCTCCTGCTCGCCCAGTGTCGCAAGCTCAGGTCGGTACATGACCTCCAATCGCTCGATGGTCCGTTCGCGGCTGATGCGAACCCGCAACTTGAGTTCCTCGTCGTCGGCGACGCTGGCGAGAAGCACGCGCCACAGCTTCACACCTCTTTCGCAGGTCCCAGCGCGGGTCTCGACCTGGGACCTGATGCGCGTCTCGCGGTCGCCCTCGACATGGCGCGCCGGCGCGAGGGCGGCAGCCTGCGCCAGGCTGTAATCCGCCGCAGCGACGCGCAACTTGCTGAGATCGGGAAAGCGCTCGAAGATCGATCGCACGGAATAGCCGGCGCGGTCGGCGATCTGCGCCGCGGTCGGCATCGCCACCATGGGGTTCTCCCGCAGCAAGGCGAGGTAGGCCTCGATGATCAACTGCTTGGTGCGCTCGCTGCGCAGGCGGCGACCGTCGATCCGGGCGGACTTGGGGGAAAGCGGTGTGGACACGGCGCTAACGTTGGGGCCGATGCTGCCAGAGGCCTTGACGTGAACTTGTAGGTTTTCGCACAGACCGCTGCAAAATATCGGCGACGGCCGAGCACAAGTATCAAATATATCGACAGCGGAGTCGGCGCTGCAAATGTATCGATTGCAACGCGGGCGGCGGCGATCCCTGGACCGGGCGTAAGTGGCT
>JABCYT010000330.1 GCA_013290035.1 Alphaproteobacteria bacterium | reverse complement strand
TGACCCGGCGATTCTCGCGCCTCTGGGGCCCCCGCCGGGCAAGTAACCAGCGCCGATCGGCGCTCGATGTATTTCGTCGAACTGGCGGTCAAGGGCCTCGTCTACGGCTGCATGTACGCCATGATGGCTGTGGGCCTGGCGCTGGTCTACGGCCTGCTGCGCATCCTGCATATCGCCCACGCCGGCGTCTTCGCCCTGGGCGCCTTCATGGCGGTCGTGGTGGCCAATGCGACCGGCAGCCTGGCGCTGGGCTTTGCGCTGGCGATGGTGGTGAGCGCGATCGCGGGCGTCGCCATCTACCGCTTTGCCTATCAGCCGCTGCTCGGTCACGCCGCGTTCGTGCCGATGATCGTGTCGATCGGCATCTTCATCGTGATGCAGGAAGGCTTCCGCATGCTGTTCGGGGCCTATGGCATCGCTTTCGACCACAATCCCTACTACACGGCCACCGTCGATCTCGCGGGCATCCGCCTCAACGACGTCGAGATCGCGATGGTGGTTGCCGCGACGGTGCTGCTGGTCGGGTTCGGCCTGTTCGCCAGCCTGACGCGGGCCGGCATCGGCTGGCGGGCAACGGTCAGCGATCCGCAAATGGCCACCAGCTTCGGCGTCGATCCGGTGCGCGTGCGCTACCTCAACTTCATCTTCGGCTCGGGCCTCGCCGGCATCGCGGGCGCGCTGGTCGGCCTGCTGAACAACTATGTCGAGCCCACCATGGGCGGGCTGGTGAGCTACAAGGCGCTCGCCATCATCGTGCTGGGCGGACTAGGCAGCGTGCGCGGCACCCTGATCGCGAGCCTGACCCTGGGCGTGGTCGAGTCCTACGGCACGATCTATCTCGCCGATATCTTCGACCGCGATGCCATCGGCTTTTTGTTCCTGATCGTCGTGCTGATGGTGCGGCCGCAGGGCCTGCTCGGACGCGGATGAGGCGATGAGCGGCTACGTCGCGAGCCTGCTGAGCGTCATCGGCATCAACATGATCCTGGCGCTCAGCCTCAACATCATCACCGGCTTCTGCGGCCAGGTGAGCCTGGGACATGCGGCGTTCTACGGCATCGGCGCCTACACGGCGGCCTATCTCAGCAAACTCGGCGTGCCGTTGCTGCTGACCTTGCCCGCGGCCACGGCCATGGCGGGCCTGATCGGCGCCGTGGTGGGCCTCACGTCGCTGCGCGTGCGCCACGACTTCCTGGCGGTCACGACCATGGGCATCGGCTTCGTGTTCCTGGGCTTCGTGCGCAAGCAGAAGTGGCTGGGCGCCGAACTCGGCATCTCCGGCATCCCCGCGTCGGGCCTCGACCCGCTCGCCTACGCGCTGTTGATCGCCGTCGCGGCGGCAGCGGTGATCGCCTTCAGCCTGTGGATCAAGCAGAGCTGGATGGGCTTCACCTTCGACGCCGTGGCCGACGACGAGGACGCGGCCCTGACCGTCGGCGTCAACGTTCCGGCCTACAAGCTCACGGCCTTCGGCATCGGCACGGCGCTCGCCGGCCTGGCGGGCGGGCTCTATGTCTACTTCGCCCGCATCATCCTGCCCGACACGTTCGACTTCGTGCAGTCGATCGCGATCCTGACCATGGTGGTGATCGGCGGCACTGGCTCGGTGTGGGGCGTCGTGGCGTCGACCGTGGCGCTCACCTTGCTGCCGGAGGCCTCGCGCGCGGCGAGCGACTACCGGCTGCTGATCTTCGGCACCATGCTGATCCTGGTGATGCGCTTCAGTCCCGGCGGTCTTGCCGGGATGGCGCGCTCGTTCCTCGGATCGTACCGTGCGCGCCGGCGGGCCGCGCCATGACGGCGCTGCTGCGGATCGACGACCTGCATAAAAGCTTCGGCGGCGTCGCCGCGGCCAACGGCGCGAGCTTTGCCGTCGATGCCGGCGAGTTTCTGGCGCTGATCGGCCCGAACGGCGCCGGCAAGACGACGGCGCTGCGCCTGATGGCGGGGCTTCTGCAGCCTGATTCCGGCCGCATCTTCTTCGACGATCGCGATGTCACGTCCTTGCCGACGCATGCGCGGGTGCGGCTGGGGCTGGGCTTCACCCATCAGATCGTGCGGCCGTTCTACAGCTTCAGCACCATCGAAAACGTGATGATCGCGGCTGGCCATCGCCAGACCGAAAGTCCGTGGCGGGCCTTGACGGCACGCTCGCGCCAGGCAGCGCGCGAGAGGGCCGCCGCGATCCTGGCGCGCATCGGCCTGGCGGGACAGGCCGACCAGTCGCCGCGCGCCCTGCCGCTCGGCCAGCGCAAGCGTCTCGAGGTGGCGCGCGCCATCGCGCTCGATCCAAGGCTGCTCCTGCTCGACGAGCCGCTGGCTGGCCTCAGCAGCGCGGAGGCCGCGACCATGGCCGACCTGATCCGGGCCCTGCCGCAGTCGGGCATCACGGTGGTCCTGGTTGAGCACAATCTCGGCGAAGTCCTGCGGGTAGCCGACCGCATCGTGGTCCTCGATGGCGGCGGGGTGCTGGCCGACGGCGTGCCGGCCGAGGTCATGGCCCGGGCCGAAGTGCGGCAAGCCTACACAGGGACCAGTTAGGGCGCGTACCCATTATCGAGCAGATTGCAGTCCTGCTGTCTTGGGCGAGCGGAATGCATTGATCGGGTTGCGCTTGGGAGATACTATCGACCAGTGGTTGCATGTCTCGGATTCAACAACCGCCTTGATATGGAGTGTCGACCATGCCGATGGAGCGCTGGGGTACACTTTCGGTAAAGGACCATATCGACAGACAGGCGCTGATCGCGGACCTCCTTCTCTACGATCGCCTGGTGTTCCCGGTTTTCTCCGGTGAGGGGGAGAGAACGCGCTGGCGCAAGGAAAATTGGGATCCTGAGGGCCAGGAAAGACTGATCGAAGATCTCGGCGCCGATGTGGCGGTAAAAGCCGAATGGGACGAATACCGCCGCCAGCGCTACGACGACCTGCGGAAAGCACGCAAGCAAATCGCTGAGGACGCCTACCAGCCGACGCGAATGGTGCTGGCAATGGATCAGACAGTGGTTCCCGGTGACACCGAGGTCCGGGTGGTTGCTGCCTATCATGACGAACATGAAGGCAGGCAGGATCTTGGACTGACAACCGCGCAGCCCGACGAGATCGCGCTCGGGAAGCTGGCTTTCATGATCAGCCAGCAACTTCTGGTTCCTCTCATCGATGCCAGAGCGGACCCTCGAGACCTGACGCTGCGCGCGCGGGATCTATCACTCGATCCGCACTACCGTAGTCGACGACAGGAATTTTACCTTTGGCAAGAGGCCACCGTCGACGCGATCGTCCGCCGTCGACAGACAGTCAACAGCGCGGTAGGCGACCTCAAGCAGCGAACGGACGCACTCAATCACTCGGTGAAGCACTATTTATCGAAGCACTGGCCATCGTTGACGGCAAAGTCGGTTCTCACAGTCGTTGGCATTTCCCTGCCAACTGTGTTGGGCCTCCCTGAGGCAGCGGGATTACTAGGGTTCGTTCCCGGCGCTTTCGAGTTGGTGAAGTTTGGCGCACTGGAGGTCGTTGAACCGATGACGGAGAGGAAGTGCGAAGCGGCGGCAATGTTCGTCTCGGCGAAAAAAGCGCTGGGATGGCGGAAGCTGTGGGGCTGGCGCGCCGGATAGTCTGCCATCGTACAAGGCCTACGCCGCGATGCCGAAGTAGGAGTGTAGCAGGTCGACATCGCGGCGCGCCGTCTCGGCGGAGCCCTGGAAGACGCTGCGGCCGGAGGCCAGCACGCAGACATTATCGGCAAGGTCGAGGGCGCGGTTGGTGTTCTGCTCGACGAGCAGGATGGCGAGGCCTTCCTGGTTGAGCTTCTTCAAGGCATCGATGCAGAGATCGATCATCCTGGGCATCAGGCCGAGCGACAGTTCGTCGACCAGTAGGAGTCGGGGCGCCGCCATCAGCGCCCGGCCGATCGCCAGCATCTGCTGCTCGCCGCCCGACAGCGAGGCGGCGAGCTGGCCGCGCCGCTCGGAGAGCCGCGGAAACAGCTCGAAGACGCGGGCGAGATGGCGCTTTTCGTCGGCGCGCGAATGGCTGTAGCCGCCAATGACGAGGTTCTCGGCGACGCTGAGATCGGAGAACAGCCGGCGGCCTTCAGGAACCAGCGCGAGCCCGAGGCCGGCGCGTCGCAGCGCCGGCAGGCGCGTTATGTCGGTGCCGCCAACCCGCAGGCTGCCGCCCTTGATCTGCACGTGGCCCATGATCGCCAGCATGGTCGAGGTCTTGCCGGCGCCGTTCGGTCCCAGCAGGGCAAAGATCTGCCCGGGCTCAATGGCGAAAGACAGGTCGCGGACCGCGACCATCTCGCCGTAGCCGCAGGAGAAGTTCTCGACGTCGAGCAGGGCCATGCGTCAGGCGAGGCCCGGCAGATCGAGGCCCTTCTCGCGGGCGCAGTCGATCGCGACCTCGTAGCCGGCATCGGCGTGGCGCATGACGCCGGTGGCCGGATCGTTCCACAGTACGCGCTCGATGCGCCGTGCCGCCTCGGGCGAGCCGTCGCATACGATCACCATGCCGGCATGCTGCGAGAAGCCGATGCCGACGCCGCCACCGTGGTGCAGCGACACCCAGGTGGCGCCGCTCGCGCAGTTCAGCAGCGCATTCAGCATCGGCCAGTCGGACACGGCGTCCGAGCCGTCCTTCATCGATTCGGTTTCGCGGTTGGGCGAGGCGACCGAGCCAGAATCGAGATGGTCGCGCCCGATCACGACCGGCGCCTTGAGCTCGCCGCTCGCCACCATCTCGTTGAAGGCGAGGCCCAGGCGATGGCGGTCGCCCAGCCCGACCCAGCAGATGCGGGCCGGCAGGCCCTGGAAGGAAATGCGCTCGCGCGCCATGTCGAGCCAGTGGTGCAGCGCGCTGTTGTCGGGCAGCAGCTCCTTCACCTTGGCGTCGGTGCGGTAGATGTCCTCGGGATCGCCCGACAGCGCGGCCCAGCGGAACGGCCCGATGCCGCGGCAGAACAGCGGGCGGATATAGGCCGGCACGAAGCCCGGGAAGTCGAAGGCGTCGGCCACGCCTTCCTCGAACGCCATCTGGCGGATGTTGTTGCCGTAGTCGACGACGGGAATGCCCAGGCGGTGGAAGGC
>JABCYT010000329.1 GCA_013290035.1 Alphaproteobacteria bacterium | reverse complement strand
GTGCTTCTGCTCGCTCACCTTTCACCGTCCCGCGGGCCATCCGAAACTGGATTCGGCGGCAGAATAGGGATGCCCGACGCCCAGCGCAAACCGGCGAATCGGGCCGACAGGGCCTTTTCACGAGCCGTCCTACTGCTTACATATGGGCCCTGCGATGTCCGGAACCAGCCCCGATTTCACCGCCCGCCTGCGCGCGGTCGGCTTGCGTCCAACGCGCCAGCGGGTGGCGTTGGCGCGCCTGCTGTTCGAGGGCGAGCATCGCCATGTCACGGCCGAAGGCCTGCATGCCGAAGTCCGCGCGACGCGCCTGCCGGTCTCGCTGGCCACGGTCTACAACGCCCTCAACCAGTTCCGCGATGCCGGCCTGCTGCGTGAAGTCGTGGTCGCGCCCGGCCGGTCGTACTTCGACACCAATACCGGCCATCATCATCACTTCTTTGTCGAACCGGACGGCGAATTGCACGACTTCCCGTCCGACAAGGTGACCATCGCCGGGCTGCCAACGCCGCCCAAGGGCACGCGCCTGTCGCGCGTCGATGTGATCGTCAGGGTCCGCCGCTAGCGCCTTTATGCTGCGAATCGTTTTCAGTTTTTAGAACTGTTCTAAACAACTTGACGCGACCGCGACGGCTACCCAATATCCGTTTGCCAGATCGGTCGAGGGGCCGATCGCACAGCATGAAGGGAGAAGATTCATGGCGAACCTCAAGGGATCCAAGACCGAGGACAATCTGAAGGCAGCGTTCGCGGGCGAGAGCCAGGCCAACCGCCGCTATCTCTATTTCGCCCAAAAGGCCGACGTCGAAGGCTACAACGACGTCGCCGCCGTGTTCCGCTCGACCGCCGAGGGCGAGACCGGACACGCGCACGGCCATCTCGAATTCCTCGAAGTGAGCGGCGACCCGGCGACCGGACTGCCGATCGGTCCCACGGGCTCCAACCTCAAGGCCGCGATAGCGGGCGAGACGCACGAATACACCGACATGTATCCGGGCATGGCGCGCACGGCGCGTGAGGAAGGATTCGCCGAAGTCGCCGACTGGTTCGAGACGCTGGCCAAGGCGGAGAAGAGCCATGCCGGCCGCTTTCAGAAGGCGCTCGACACGATGGCCTGAGCTTCTCAGGCTTTGCGAAGGGGACCCGTGCGGGTCCCCTTTTTCGTCCTACCCCAGCCTCATTGAAACGGCATCGTCATGCGCGAAGGCAGCCTGGAAGCCCCCACCCGCCACGTCCTGGATTGGCAGAACCCGTGGTTCTGGGACGACAAGGCGCTCGAAGCGGAGATGGAACGGATATTCCACATCTGCCATGGCTGCCGGCGCTGCTTCAACTTGTGCGATTCCTTCCCGCGGCTGTTCGATTTGATCGACAATGGTTCGACCGGCGAAGTCGACGGCGTGAAGAAGGAGGACTACGCCCAGGTCGAAGAGGCCTGCACGCTCTGCGACATGTGCTTCATGACCAAGTGCCCCTACGTGCCGCCGCACGAATGGGCGGTCGATTTCCCGCATCTCATGCTGCGCCATCGCGCCGTGCAGGCGCGCAAGAACGGTATCGGCTTTGTCGATGGCCAGCTCGCGGATACCGACCGTGCCGGCCGGCTCGGCACCTTCGCCGCCGGCCTCGCCAACTGGGCGACCGATGAAACCAACACCTTAACGCGCCCCGCCATCGAACGGTTTGCCGGCATCCACCACGGCGCCCGCCTGCCGCGCTACGATGGCGAGACGTTCGAAATCCGCGCCGCGCGCGAAGCGACGCCGGTCAACCAGGCAGCGCCTGCCTTCGGCAAGCGCAAGGCCGTGCTCTACGCCACCTGCTACGTCAACTTCAACAGGACCGATATCGGCGCGGCTGCGCGTGCGGTGCTGGCCAAGAACGGCGTGGAGACCGAGGTGGTCTATCCCGCCTGCTGCGGCATGCCCAAGCTGGAGCTGGGCGATATCGAAGCGGTGGCGGCGGCGGCGCGGCAGGTGACGGCGGCGCTGCTGCCGTGGATCGACAAGGGCTATGACGTGATCGCGCTCACGCCGTCCTGCGCCCTCATGCTCAAGTTCGAATGGCCGCTCATCCTGCCCAAGGATCCTGCTGTGGAGCGCCTGTCGCAGGCGACCTTCGACGTCTCGGAGTACGTCGTCGACATCGCCAAGAAGGACGGGCTGGCGCCCGGCCTCGAGCCGATCGAAGGCGGCGTGAGCGTGCACCTTGCCTGTCATGCCCGCGCGCAGAACATGGGCGCCAAGGCGGCCGAGATGCTGCGCCTGGCACCCAAGACGCGGGTCGCCGTCATCGAGCGCTGCAGCGGCCATGGCGGCATCTGGGGCGCCCGCAGCGAGAATTTCGAGATCGCGATGAAGGTCGGCAAGCCGGCCGCCCAGGCAGCGCTGAAGAACGACACGCGCTTCGTGGTGTCCGAGTGCCCGCTGGCGGCCGAACATCTCATGCAGGTCATGGAAATGACTGCCGGCGAGAAGAGGCCCGAGCCCTTTCGCGCCCTTCATCCGATCGAGCTCCTGGCGCGCGCCTATGGATTGATGGAGCGAGAGCCGTGACTCCGCGCAAGATCGAAACCTCCGCCATCCTGCCGCTCGTCGAGTATGCGAAGCTGCGCGCCGAACGCCGTCGGCAGATTTCCGCGATCAAGAAGAACCGCCGACTGGAGGTCGGCCCCTTCGCGACGTTCTATTTCGAATCCTATGAGACGATGCTGCATCAGGTGCACGAGATGCTGTTCATCGAAAAAGGCGGCGCGGCGCAGATTGCCGACGAGCTTGCGGCCTACAATCCGTTGATCCCCCAGGGCAGCGAACTGGTGGCGACCGTCATGTTCGAGATCGACGATCCGATCCGCCGCGCGCGCGTGCTGGCCACGCTCGGCGGCGTCGAGACCAGGGCCTTCCTGCGGATCGGCGCCGACACGATCCGCGGCGTGTCGGAGGATGACCAGGAACGCACGCGCGAGGACGGCAAGGCATCGTCCGTGCAGTTCCTGCGCTTTCCGTTCACGCCGGCCGCGATCACTGCCTTCCGCAGCGGTGCCGGCGACGTTGTCGTGGGCTTCGACCATCCCAACTACGGCCACATGGCGGTGATGCCGCCGGCAGTCCGTCAGGCGCTGGCGCTCGACTTCGCCTGACCCTTCAGCGCCCGCGCCCGGGCGGGTTGTAGGTCACCGGCAGCACCAGGACCACTGGATCGCCCGGCATCTCGCTCGGCAACGGTGGGAAGGGCGCCGCCCGTCGGATGGTCTCGAGTTCGGCCGCATCGATGGCTGGCCAGCCGCTCGACGTGCCGACGCGCACGTCGAGCACGCGACCGTCGCGCGCCACGGTCACGCGCATCACCACCCGGCCGCCCTGGTTGTTGTTCGAGGCGCCGGCCGGATAAGCGCGGTACTGCGCGATCTGGCGCGCGACCCGCGACAGGTAATCGTTGCGCTGTCGTCCCTGGCCGATCAGCACGTCCCCCCGATCGGGGCCCGGCATCGGCGACGGCATGGTCGCGGGCGCTTCGGAAGGCAGCCGCTGCGGCGCCGGCGGCGCCAGGCGCGGCATCGGCTGCGCGCGCTGCACGGGCCGCGGCGGCGGATGGGGCGCCGCCGGCCTGGCAAAGTCGCGCGATGAGGGCGGAGGCACCGGCTCGGGCGCGGGCGGCACCGAGAACTCGAAGATCGGCAGCGTCGGGACCTGCTCCGGCTCGGGCTTGGCTTCGGAGGGCGGCCTAGGCTGCGGCGGCGCCGGAGTCGCCGATGGCTGCGGCGGTGCGAGGGCCTGCTGCCGAGGCTCCTCGCGCGGTGGTTCGGTCGACGGCTGCTGCGGGCTCGCGGCCGCCTGCTCCGCCGCTGGGCCGGCTTTCTCAGGCGCCTGCAGGCCGACATTCGACGGCGTGCTGTCGAACATCACCATGATCGGCTGGTCGTCAGGCTCGGTGGCCTGCAGCGGCGCGATCCACCACATCGCCGCGCCGATCAGGACGTGCAGCAGGATCGCCAGCGCCAGGGCGGCGGGCGGCATGTGCTGAAATCGCGGCGGGGCGAGAGCGATATCGTAGGTCACGGCGATCCCGTTCTACGGGCGGTCCGGGTCGGCGGCTAGTCGATCGGCCGCAGCCGCCGACTACTGATCGTTGCGCCGGTAGTTGAGCGGCACGACGAATGTGTGCCGATCGCCAACCACATCATTCGGCAACGGCGCGTAGGGGCCGGCGGCGTGGACGACGTCGAGCGTCCCCTTGTCGAGCGTCTTGGAGCCGCTCGATCTGCTGATGACGGCGTCGAGCAACCGCCCATTGCGGGCGATCGTCATCAGCACCACGACGAGCCCTTCCTCGCTGGTTTCGCGCGCATAAAAGCGATGCGCGGCGATCTGCCGGGTGACGCTCCAGACATAGTCTTCCTGCGCCTTGCGCTGCCCATAGAGGTCCGCGGGATTGACGAACGCCGAGGAGGGCGCCTGGCGCGAAGCCTGTTGAGGCTCTGCCGGCGAATGTGTCTGAGGGGGATTGGAGAGCGGTGATGACGGCAGCTGCTGCCGCGCCGCCGGCGGCACCTGCTGTGGCGGCGGCCGCGGCGCCGGTTGCGCCTGCGGTTGTGGCTTCGGCGGCGGAGGGGGTGGAGGCGGCGGGGCGGGTCGCGGGATTTCGCGCGACGTCACCGGCGGCGGCGGCGCCTCGAGCGGCGGCAGGGCCTTTTCGAGCGTTGGCGGTGGCGGCTGAGGAGCGGGGGCTGGCTGCGGTGCGAGGGCTGCTTGTTGCTGCTCTTCCTTCGGCGGCTCCTTTGCCGGTTCGGGCTTTGCTTCCGGTTCGGCTTTCGCCACCTCCTTCGCCGGCTCTTCCTTAGCTGCCTCCTGAGCCGGCTCGGGCTTCACGATCTCCTTCGGTTGGGTCGTGGAGGCTTCCTTTGGCGGCTCGGGCTTGGCCTCGGGCGCCGTCGTGGCCTCGACCGTTGGTCCCTGCTTGGCCGAACTGCTGTCCGGCGCCTTGAGCGCCGCGCGCGGATCCATCGTCGTGCCAATCGGTGCACTCAGGCCCATCCGAGGCCGCGGCGCTTGCAGCGAGGGCTGCGGTGGGGGCGGCGGCGGGGCGGCCTGGGCAGGCG
>JABCYT010000328.1 GCA_013290035.1 Alphaproteobacteria bacterium | reverse complement strand
GAAGGGCGGACATCACGCCGCCAGCCGGCGGTCGATCCAGTCGCGCGTGCGGTACCAGGCGCCGATCATGGGCAGGAACCACGGCTCGCCGTTGTAGAGGGCGTGCTCGGGAAAGTCGCGGCCGTCCAGCGGGTTGATCGGTGCGTTGCTGCCGCCCGCGATCTTCTTGGCGGTCTGGGTGCCGAGATAGGTCATCATGGCGACGCCATTGCCGTTGCAGCCCAGCAGATAGTGCAGGCCCTGGTCGGTGCCCATGTGCGGCATGTAATCGAGCGCGAAGGCGACGTTGCCCGTCCACACATGGGTGATGCGGATGCCGTCGAGCTGCGGGAAGCGGTCGATCATGTATTGGTAGAGCGCCGGCGCGCTCACCTCCGGCGGCGCTGCGGTGAAGCGCGCGCGGCCGCCGAAGATCAGCCGCTTGCCGTCGGGCGACGGCCGGTAATAGGTCAGCACGCGCTTGGTGTCGCCGACGGCGCGCCGCTCGGGGATCAGCCTGTCCGCCGGTTCCGGCAGATCCTCGGTGGCGATGATGTGGCTCGCCACCGGCACGACGCGGCGCTTCAGGCGGGGCGTCAGGTCGCCGGTATAGCCGTTGGTGGCGACCACCACCTCGCGGCATTGCACCGGTCCTTTCGAGGTCCGCACCCGCCAGCCAGTCGCGGTCTTCTCGATGCGCTCGGCCTCGACGTTGGCGCACAGGATGGCGCCCTGGCGGTGCGCGGCTTCCAGCAAGCCCTTGTAGTAGAGCGCGGGATGCAGGTGGCCGGCGCGCGTGGCATGCATGCCGCCGAAGTAATAGTCCGACGCGATGAACTCGCGCTGGCGCTCGCGCGGCACCATGGTGGCGCCGGCATTGGCGTACTTGTTGTAGGTCTCGACCTTGGTCGCGAGGTCGGCATAGTGCTTGGGCGTCCAGGCGCCGACGAAGCGGCCGTTCCTGTGCAGGCCGCACTCGATCTTCTCGCGGGCGATGATGTCCTCGAGCACGGTGAGCGAGTCGGCACCCGCGCCCATCAGCTCGGCTTTCTTGCGCTCGAACTCCTCGGCGATCGGGCTCTTGCCGCCCAGACCCTTGCCGAGATTGGTGCCGCCCGAGATCATGCCGCCGTTGCGCGTCGAGGCGCCGACGCCGAAATCGCCGCGCTCCAGCACGACGGCGCCGACGCCGTTGCGACGCAGCTCGAGCGCCGTCGACAGGCCGCCATAGCCCGCGCCCACGATCACGATGTCGGTCCTGGCCGGCGGATCCTGCGAGAGCGCGTTGTTGGGCGTCCAGGCCTCCCACCACCAAGGCTGCGCCTTGAAGTCGGGATGGAAGATATTCTTTGTCGCAATCATCTGAGCAACATCACCATCTGTCGTCCTGAGCGCAGCGAAGGGACCTCATCGCCGCTTGCCACGGGCATGAGATCCTTCGCTTCGCTCAGGATGACGGTAGCAGTTTAGAAGTCCGTCACCTTGCCGTTGAACTGCCAGTCGCCGTAGCGGGTCGGCTCGGGGCCGGGCGGGCCGCCGATCTCTTCCACCTTCTTGGGCTTCTCGGGCGGGACGGGCTTGGGAGGCTCTGGCGTGGCGGTGTCGGCCGCAGTGGGCTTCTTGTCGTCGGTCATGCCGACATGATGCCGTCCCCCGCCTTGATTCGCCACCGTCGCGGACCATCTTTTCGGCCATGAACTACTTTCGCACGGCCCTTCTCTTGGCGGCCCTCACCGGCTTCTTCCTGGTCGTCGGCTACCTCCTGGGCGGCCAGTCCGGCCTCATACTGGCGCTGGTGGTGGCCCTGGGCATGAACCTGTTCGCTTACTGGAACAGCGACAAGATGGTGCTGCGCATGAGCAACGCGCAGGAGGTCGGGCCCGGCCAGGCGCCCGAGCTCTACAGTATCGTGCAGGGCCTCGCCCAGCGCGCCGGCCTGCCGATGCCGCGCGTCTATTTGATCGACGAGGAGCAGCCCAACGCCTTCGCCACCGGCCGCGATCCCGAGCATGCCGCGGTGGCGGCAACCACCGGCCTGCTGCGCCATCTCAGCCGCGAGGAGATCACCGGCGTCATGGCGCACGAGCTGAGCCACGTCCGCCATCGCGACACCCTCACCATGACCATTGCCGCCACCCTGTCGGGCGCCATCGGGATGCTGGCGACCTTCGGCGGCCTGATGGGTGGCGGGCGCGACGAAAACGGCCGTCCGATGGTGAGCCCGGTCGTGGCCATCGCCGCCATGTTCCTGGCGCCGCTGGCGGCCTCGCTGGTGCAGATGGCGATCAGCCGCAGCCGCGAGTACGAGGCCGATCGCATGGGCGCGGAAATCTCCGGCCAGCCGCTGTGGCTCGCCTCGGCGCTCGCCAAGCTGCAGGCCGGCACGCAGCAGATTCCCAACCAGGTGGCCGAGTCGCATCCGGCGACGGCGCATCTCTATATCGCCAATCCGCTGTCGGCCGGCGGACTGCGCGGTCTGTTCTCGACCCATCCGCCGATGGAGGACCGCATCGCGCGCCTCGAGGCGATGGCCGGCGCAAGCAGCTATCATCCAGCTGCCGCCGCGGCGCCGCGGCCGCAGACCAGCCCATGGGGCGCCGCGCCGCAGGCACCGCGCCGCGGCCCCTGGGGCTGAGCTCTCGGCGGACCGCGGACCTCCAGGTCCGCTCGTGGGATCGTACCGACACCCAAGATGCGGGCCTGGAGGCCCGCGGTCCGGCAAGACGCTCAAGGCTTCGGTAAAGTCGGCTCCTCGCCGAGGTCGACCTCGAGGATGCGCTGGCCGCGCTTGGTGATGCGGTCGGTGGAGATGTCGACGTCGCGCAGATCCTTCTCGGTCGCGGCGAAGTGGCCCTTCAGCTTGTCGACCCGGTCGTCCAGCCGCTTCACGTCCTCGAGCAGCAGGCCGACCGTCTTCTGGATCTCGCCCGCCTGCTCGCGCATGCGCACGTCCTTCAGCACGGCGCGCACGGTGTTGAGCGTCGCCATCATGGTGGTGGGCGAGACGATCCAGACGCGGGCGCGATAGGATTCCTCGACCAGCCCGGTGAAGTTGGCGTGCAGCTCGGCATAGACGGCTTCCGACGGCAGGAACATCAGCGCCGATTCGGCGGTCTCGCCGGGCACGATGTATTTGTCGCGGATGTCGCCGATGTGCTTGCGGATGGCCTGCTGGAAGCCGCGCTGGGCCGCCTGCAGGGCGGCGGTATCGCCCGCCGCCACGGCGCGCAGCGCGCTGTAGCTTTCGAGCGGGAACTTGGCGTCGATGGCAATCGAGCCCGGCGGGTTCGGCAGATGCAGCAGGCAGTCGACCCTCGCCCCGGAGGACAGCGTCGACTGGAATTCATAGGCCTGCGGCGGCAGGGCGTTCTGCACCAGGTCGTTTAGCTGGACCTCGCCGAAGGCGCCGCGGGCCTGCTTGTTGGACAGCACTTCCTGCAGGCCGACGACCTGGGTCGAGAGGTCGCCGATCTTCTTCTGCGCCTCGTCGATGCGGACCAGCCGTTCGCGCAGGTCGGTGACGATCTGGCCGGTCGCCTTCTCGGTGCGGTCGAGCCGCTCGGCCACGACCTTGGCGAGCGCCTGCTCCTGCTCGCGCAGCGAACGCTCGACCCGCTGCACGGTCTCGGCCTGTTGGCTGAGCGCCAAGGCGAGCTGCTGGCGCATGGTCTCGGCCTCGCCGCCACCACGGCGGGTCAGCACCAGAACCAGCACCAGGCCGAGCAGCGCGACGGCCGCCAAAAGCACGATCGTCAGGATATCCATTGCCCCCTTTATAAGCCGCCGTCTCGACAAGCGCACGGTGGGCCGTTAATTCAGGCCCATGCCTCCGCTCCACGATCCAGACGTCTGGCTGTTCGACCTCGACAACACGCTCTATCCGGCGCGCTGCAATCTCTTCGCCCAGATCGACGTGCGCATCGGCCGCTACATCTCCGACTGGCTGAAGGTCGACCCCGAGGAAGCACGGCGGGTGCAGAAGGCCTACTGGCGCGACCACGGCACCTCGATGCGGGGCATGATGACCCTGCACGGCGTCGATCCGCGCCACTATCTCGACTATGTGCACGACATCGACTATTCGCCGGTGCCCGCGAGCCCGGAGTTGGAGGCTGCGCTCAAGGCGTTGCCCGGCCGCAAGATCATCTTCACCGCGGGCGACGTGCCGCATGCCGAGCGCGTGATGGAGCGGCTGGGCGTGGCGCACCATTTCGAGGCGATCTTCGACATCGTGGCCGGCGACTACTGGCCCAAGCCGCACCAGCAGATCTACGACAAGCTGGTGGTGAAGCACGGCATCGATCCGACGCGCGCGGCCATGGCCGACGACATCGCCATCAACCTCAAGCCGGCCAGCGACATGGGCATGCGCACCGTGTGGATCCGCACCGACGAGAGCGTGAAGCGCGCGGCCGATCTCAATCTCGATCACATCCATCATCAGACCGACGACCTCGCGACCTGGCTCGCCGACTGGGTCGCCCAAAGGAGCACCAAGACGTGAAGATCCTGATCCTCGGCGCCGGTGCGGTCGGCGGCTATTTCGGCGCCCGCCTTCACCAGAGCGGCGCCGACGTGACCTTCCTGCTGCGCGAGCCGCGTGCCGCCAAGATCAAAAAAGAAGGCCTGGTGGTGAAAAGCCCCAAGGGCGACGCCGTCCTGCCGGTCAAGGTCGTGACCAGGGGCGGCGACGGCGGCCCCTACGACGTCGTCATCCTGGCCTGCAAGGCCTACGACCTCGAGTCGGCGATGGCATCGATCGCGCCGGCGGTCGGGCCCGCCACCACCATCGTGCCGATGCTGAACGGCCACGCCCATTTCGGCGTACTCGACAAGAAGTTCGGCGCCGAGAAAGTCGCGGGTGGCCTGGCGCGCATCGGCGGCATGCTGGGCCCCAACGGCGAGGTCATGCACTCGAGCCCGTTCGCCGCGGTGTCGTTCGGCGAACGCTCGGGCAAGCCGGCGCGCGAGCATCTCAAGGAACTCGACGCGGCCTGCAAGAAAGCCGGCATCGACGGTGGCCTGAACGGCAACATCAACCAGGATCTGTGGGACAAATGGATCATGCTGACCGCGCTGGCCGCCATGTGCTGCACCTTGCGTGGCACGACCGGCGACATCCTGGCGGCC
>JABCYT010000327.1 GCA_013290035.1 Alphaproteobacteria bacterium | reverse complement strand
ACGGCAAGCCCGGCGCCGGCGCGCCGGAACCCTTCACCGCCGCACCGGCCTTCGGCCCGGACGGCACGCTGTGGCTGGTGCGACCGACGGTCGACCGCATCGTCGTGACGCATTCCCGCGACCTCGGGAAGACCTTCTCCCAGCCGGTCGCCGTCACGCCCGAGCCGATGAACCTCGACTGGGGCCCCGACGCGCGGGCGCGCATTGCCGTCGATCCCAAGGGCGGCCTGGTCGTGACCTTTGCGATCTTCCAGGACAAACGCTTCAACGGCCGGGCCTTCTCGGCGCGCTCGAGCGACAACGGCGCGAGCTTCACGCGCCCGCAGCCGATCACCGCCGACACCACCAGCCAGCGCTTCGAGACCGTGGCGATCGATCCCGCCGGCCGGGTGTTCGCCGCCTGGCTCGACAAACGCAACGTGGCACCGGCGGTCGCCGCCGGGCGGGCCTATCCCGGCGCGGCCCTGGCCTATGCCTGGTCGGACGATGGCGCCGCCTTCGGCAAGACCAGCATCGCCCTCGACAACACCTGCGAATGCTGCCGCCTGGGCATCGCCTTCGCCGGGCCGGGCCGACCCGTGATCGCGTTTCGCAACATCTTCGACGGCTCGATCCGCGACCATGCCGTCGTCGCCTTCAAGGACGCCGCGACTCCCGGGCCGCTGCGCCGAGTCAGCGTCGACGACTGGAAGATTGAGGCCTGCCCGCATCAAGGCCCCAGCCTCGCCATCGCGCCCGACGGCTCCGAGCACGTCGCCTGGTTCACCGACGGCGCCGCGCGCAAGGGCCTGTTCTACGCCCGGGCCGATTCGGCCGATGCGGCCTTCGGCCCGCCGCGCGCCCTCTCCTCGCCCGATCGCCAGCCGGCGCGGCCCTATCTGCTCGCCGACGGCCAGGCGTTGCACCTCGTGTGGAAGGAGTTCGACGGCACCAGGACGCAGGTGCGCTGGCAAGTCAGCCACGACAGCGGCCGCACCTGGAGCGCCACGCGAACCGTCGCCGACACCGACGACGCCTCGGACCATCCACTGCTGGTCGCGCACGCCGGCCACGCCTATCTCTCGTGGCTGACCAAGACCCAGGGCTATCGTCTGATCCCGCTGGAGGACCAACCGTGAGACGAGCGATCCTTCTCGCCCTGTTGCTGGGCCTTGCGTCGCTGTGCCGGGCGGAGGCCGCCGGCCCGCTGTCCTTCGAGCGCGGCAGCTGGGCGACGCTGCGCGCCGCCCATGCCGGCCAACCGACCGTCGTGCATTTCTGGGGCCTCACCTGCGGTCCTTGCCTCGTCGAGCTGCCGCACTGGGGCAAGCTTTTGGCCGAGCGGCCCGACCTCAGGCTGGTGCTGATCGCCGCCGACCCGCTGCCGCAGGAACCGGAGCGCGTGGCGGCGACGCTGGCGCAAGCCGGCCTCGGCGGCAGCGAGAGTTTTAGCTTCACCGACCGCTTCTACGAACGCCTGCGCTACGAGATCGACCCCGCCTGGGCCGGCGAACTGCCGCGCACGGTGATGATCGACGCCGACGGCAAGATCACCGTCCTGCCGGGCGTCGCCGACCTCGCCCAAGTGCGCGCCTGGCTCGATGCCCAGGCCAAACCCCGTCTCTGAGGAGTTGTTTCGATGACCCTTCACCGCCTCGCCCTGGCCGCCTTGTGCGCCGTTCTTGCCCTGCCCGCCTTTGCGCTCGATTACAGGCTGGGCGCCATTGAGATCGCCCAGCCCTGGGCGCGCGCCACGCCGCCCACCGCCGAATCAGGCGGCGGCTACCTGGCGATCACCAACACCGGCACGACGCCCGACCGGCTGATCGCCGTCAAAAGCCCGGCCGCCGCCAAGGTCGAGATCCACGAGATGAAAATGGACGGCAACATCATGCGCATGCGCGAGGTCGAAAAGGGCATCGAGGTCCCGCCGGGCGCCACCGTCGAGCTCAAGCCCGGCGGCTTTCACGTCATGTTCATGGGGCTGAAGGCGCCGTTCGCCAAGGACGCCAAGGTGCCGCTCACCCTGGTGTTCGAGAAGGCGGGCAGCATCGACGTCGAACTGATGGTCCAGGCGATGGGCGCGCCGCCGCCCCTTCACAAGCAGTAGGCGTCTCTACATCGCCTGCAGGAGCACCCAGGCGATCATGGCCAGGCCGATCACGCTCACGAACCAGGCGAGCGTGCGCAGCCAGGGGATGCCGATCAGATAGATCACGGCATAGGCAAGGCGCGCCCAGAAGAAGATCATGGCGCCCATCGCCGTCGTGGCGTTGGCCTTGCCCGCCACGGCTGCGATCAGCACCAGCGCCGCGAACAGCACCAGGTTCTCGATCGTGTTGAGATGGGCGCGCCGCGCGCGGCCGGCCCAGCCGACCATGTCGGGCAGGCCCTCGCGGTTGCCGGCCAGAGTCGGCAGACCGACCTGCGTGTTGGCGCCGGTCGCGGCGATCAGCATTTGCACGAAGCACAGGATGACCGAGAACAAGAGATAATGCAGATCCGGGCTCATCGCGTTTCTCCCCCTGAGTTATTTGGTCCCGAAGAGGCGGTCGCCCGCATCGCCCAGGCCGGGGACAATATACCCGTGATCGTTGAGTTTCGCATCGATTGCTGCCGTGAATACCGGCACGTCGGGATGGACCTCGGCGAAGGCACGCGCCCCCTGCTCCGAGCCTAGAACGCAGATGAACTTGATCCGCTTGGCGCCCGACTCCTTCAAGCGATCCACCGCCGCGATGGCCGAATGCGCCGTCGCCAGCATGGGATCGCAGACGATGACGTCGCGATCGGAGATATCCTGCGGGATCCGGAAGTAATACTCGACCGCCTGCAGCGTGCGCGGATCGCGGTAGAGCCCGACATGGCCCATGCGGGCGAGCGGCACCAGATCGATGATGCCCTCGGCCAGCCCCAGTCCGGCGCGCAGGATCGGCACGATCACCAGTTTCTTGCCCTCGAGCAGCGGCGCGTTCATCGTCGCGATGGGCGTGGAAATCTCGCGCTCCACCAGGGGCAGGTCGCGCGTGGCGTCGTAGCCCAGCAGCAGCCCCATCTCGCGCAGCAGGCGGCGGAAATTCGTGCTCGACGTCTCCTTGTCGCGCATCTTGGTGAGCTTGTGCTGGACCAGCGGATGGCTGACGACGTGGATCGAGTGCGGCAAGGACATCAGTTTCTCCCCAAAACAACTGTCATCCCGAGGCCGAAGGCCGAGGGACCTTTAAGGCCTCATGAAAGGTCCCTCGCTACGCGCGGGATGACAAGCTTGCTCGTGCTGACGAGCGTGACTCAAAACACCGTCCCGTCGCTCGCCACCGCGATCGGCGGGCCGCCGCCCGGGCGGCGTTCGGCGGCGAGCGCGCGACCGGCGAACCAGGTGCCGGCCTCCAGCACCTTGACCAGCGGCAAGCGCGCCGCATCGAGCCCGAGATGGACGCGGACATGCTGGGCGATCCGGTCGAGCAGCGCCACCGTCAGCGCCCGCCATTCGACGATCGGCTGGTCGCCCGCGACAAAGGTCTTTTCGAGGAGCGCCCGCTGCTTGGGCCTGAGCGCGCCCGCGTCGACCAGCAGCCCGCCGTTGCGGTACTCCGGCAGGCCGGTCAGCTGGTCGAGCTCGACCACCTTCAGTTCGGCGCCCTGCAGCGGCTCCACGAGCGAATAGGAAAGCCATTGCGACAGCTTGTGGAACGGCACCAGGCCGATCACCGGATGCGGCCACACGTCTCCCATCGGCAACGGCCAGATCGGCGACAGCTTGTCGAGCACGGCAGCCAGGATCGATGCCGCCTTCACCTCGCTCCGGGTCGCCATGATGTCGAACAGCGCGCCGGGTCGATCCAGCCCCACGCCGCCCAGCTTGCGCAAAAGCTCGGCGCGGCCTTCCAGGCCGGTCAGCGGATTATGGGCGCGCACCTGGAAGCCCATGGCGATGTCGGCGGGCGTGAGCGCCGCCAGCCGCTCGGCATCGACGCGCAGCGGATCGCCCCTGGCGTCGCGGCTGAACGCGCCATTGGCGAACATGTGGAAGCTCGCGACGCCCAGCCCCTCGGAGCGCGCGTAGGTTTCACCGGTGCCGGGCTCTCGATAGGACCAGGCCGGACCGGCGCCGGCGTCGAGCAGGACCGACACGACGGCGAGGTCGATGCGGCGGCGCGCGATCTCTTCTTTCGGCAATCCATTCAACTTTTCGGCGAGCGCGGCCCAGCGGTCGCGCCCGCCCGCCTCGAATTGCCGCCAGCGCGAATGGAAGGGAATGTCGGCAGGATTGGCGAAGCGCCGGCGAGTCACCTCGAGGGTCGCCTGCACGGCCGCCTCCAGCCCGTTGCTGTCGAGCGCGAACCATGCCGACTTTCCGTCCTCGACATAACTCAGCATCTTCTCCGCCCGCTCGCGAATCGCCGCAGGCGTGCGGAGATAGGCAAGGGAATCGTTCATGGCTGGGGGCGCGCGACTCCAGTCGCGCGTCTTTGTCGATGCCAGCGAAGATCGCGCCACTGGAGTGGCGCGCCCCCAGCATCACTCATTCAAGCCCCGCCCCTTGGGCTTCACGAGATCGGTCGTCCCGGGCTTGGTTGCGCTGAAGTAGCCGGCTGCCTTCTTGGCATCCATCTCGACCTGGGCGTCGGCGGGGATCAGCTCGTCGGGTATCGCCACCTGCTCGACGATCTCGATGCCCTGCTCCCTCAGCGCGTCGGACTTCATGTTGCTCATTGAGGCGAAGCGGTCGATGCGCGAGATGCCGAGCCAATGGAACACATCGGGCATCAGCTCCTGGAGGCGCATGTCCTGCACGCCGGCCACGCATTCCGTGCGGTTGAAGTATTGCGCCGCCGAATCGCCGCCGGGCTGGCGCTTGCGTGCGTTGTAGACCAGGAATTTGGTGACCTCGCCCAGGGCGCGGCCTTCCTTGCGATTGTAGATGACGACGCCGACGCCGCCCTTCTGCGCCATCTCGATGCAGATCTCGATGCCGTGCGCGAGGTATGGCCGGCAGGTGCAGATGTCGGAGCCGAACACGTCGGAGCCGTTACACTCGTCGTGGAGGCGGCAGGCGATTTTGGTCTCGGGCTTGCCGAGCTTCGACACGTCGCCGAAGAAATAGATCGTCGAGCCGCCGATCGGCGGCAGGA
>JABCYT010000326.1 GCA_013290035.1 Alphaproteobacteria bacterium | reverse complement strand
CGGACCCGACGAGCGGTGGGTAGCTCAATGTTCGTCTTCGACTCTCATCGCCGGGGGCGCGCCACTCCAGTGGCGCGGTCTTCCAGACGCCTAGAGAATGACGCGCCACTGGAGTGGCGCGCCCCCAGCACATGCTGAGCAGCACCGCCAAGAATCTGTACTGGATGGGCCGCTACCTGCAGCGCGCCAAGTCGACGGCGCGGCTCATCGAGGCGACCCAGCGGCTGGCGCTGCAATCGCGCGGCGAGGAGGCGGCGGGCGTCGCCGCGATCTTCGGCATGGAGGACGAGTTCCGCCAGACCCAGCAGCAGTCGAGCGGTCGGCTGGCCAGCCTGATCGACTTCCTAGTGGTCGACGAGAACAACCCCTCCTCGATCGTGAGCTCGATCGGCGCGGCGCGGCGCAACGCCCGCGAGGAGCGCAACAACATCACGGTCGACGTGTGGGAGAGCCTGAACGCGCTGTGGCTCGAGCTCAACGGCCGCCTGAGGGTCGAGCGCAGCGCGCTCGACCGCGGCGCGTTGATCGAATCGGTGAAGAAGCAGGCGGTGATGATCTTCGGCGCCGCGCAGGTCACCTTGCTGCGCGACGAGGCCTACAACTTCCTGCAGCTCGGCGCCTTCCTGGAGCGCGCCGACAACACCGCCCGCATCCTCGACGTGAAGTTCCATCTGCTGCGGCCGGACGGCGATCCGCATACCGACAGCCCCGACTACTTCGCCTGGTCGGAGGTGCTGGCCTGCATCGGCGCCGTCCGCACCTACCGGCGCATCTATCGCAGCGCGCTCGATCCCATCAAGGTCGCCGAGCTGATGATGCTGCGCCGCGACGTGCCGCGCTCGGTGCATCATTGCCTGTGGATGGCCGATCTCAACATGCAGGAGCTGGCCGAGGCCTACGGCACGCGCGGCGAGGCCGATCGGCTGGCCGGCGAGCTGCACGCCAGGCTGCGCTATGTGCGCATCGACCAGGTGTTCGAGATGGGGCTGGGAAAATTCCTGGGCGGCGTGCGCGGCGACATCGCCACGCTGTCCGACGAAATCGGCCGCCAGTTCCTGCTGGATTGAGCGAGCGAGCATGCGCCTTTCCGTCCACCACGCCACGCGCTTCGATTTCGACCAGCCCTCCGGCCATTCGATCCATGACGTGCGGCTCACGCCCAAGCCGGCCGCCGGCCAGCGCATCGTCTCGTGGCGCATCGACGGGCCGGGCAAGCGCTCCGAGTGGCTCGACGGTCACGGCAACCAGGTCACGACCTTCTCGGTGGCGCAGCAGCACGACCATGTCGAGATCGTGGTGCACGGCGTCTACGAATACAGCGGCTCCGAGCAGTGGCTGCGCTACGCCGAGGTGCCGACCCTTCCGGCGCCGTTCTGGCTGCGCAATTCGACCCTTACCCGCCATGATGCAAGCTTCGATCCGCTGATCGAGGGTCTCGCCGAGCAAGCCGCCGATCCGGCGCAGCGTGTCGCCGTTCTGCATGAGGTCATGAAACGAGTGGGCGAGCGGGTGGCCTACAAGACCGGCGTCTCCACGGTGGAGACGACGGCGCTCGAGGCGCTGGTGCGCGGCGCCGGCGTGGCCCAGGACGACGCGCACGTCTTCATCGCCTGCTGCCGCCGGCTGGGCGTGCCGGCGCGCTATGTCAGCGGCTATCTGCGCAACGACGATCCCGACCTGCATGTCGGCCGCACCAGCCATTCCTGGGCGGAGGCCTGGGTGCCCGGCCTCGAATGGGTGGGCTTCGATCCCGCCAACAACATGAGCCCGCGCGGCGACAGCCTCAGGGTGGCGATCGGGCTCGACTATCGCGACGCCGCCCCGGTCAGCGGCCGCCGGGTGGGCTTCGGCGACGCCACGATGAGCGTGGACGCCGAGGTGACGCTGGTCGGTTGAGGCATAACGCGGGTACGGCGCGAGCTTACGAGAAATAGTCCTCGCGGCAGCGCAGCGACATTGCGTTGCCTTGCGAAAACAGCGCTCCACAAGTACTTTCGCGCGCCTCGCCGAGGCCTGAAAGGAAGTATCGCGTCATGGCTTTCATTGCCGATCGTCTCAGCCGCATCAAGGCCTCTCCGACCAATGCCGCCCAAGGCAAGTTCCTGGAGATGAAAGCGGCCGGCAAAGACGTGATCGGCCTGGCCGCCGGCGAACCCGACTTCCCGACGCCCGACCACATCAAGGAAGCGGCCATCAAGGCGATCCACGCCAACGACACCAAGTACACCGCGGTGCCCGGCACGCCGGCGCTGCGCCAGGCGATCTGCGCCAAGATGAAGCGCGACCATGGCCTCGACTACAAGCCGGCGCAGACCGTGGTCACGTCGGGCGGCAAGCAGATCATCTTCAACGCCATGCTGGCGACGCTCAACCCCGGCGACGAGGTGATCATCCCGGCGCCTTACTGGGTGTCGTATCCGGAAATGGTGCTGTTCGGCGACGGCACGCCGGTGATCGTCGACTGCCCCGAGTCCAAGGGCTTCAAGCTGCAGCCCGAGGATCTCGAGCGCGCGATCACGCCCAAGACCAAGTGGATCATCCTCAACTCGCCCAGCAACCCGACCGGCGCCGCCTACACCCGCGCCGACCTGCGGGCGCTGTGCGACGTGCTGCTGCGTCATCCGCATGTCTGGGTGCTGACCGACGACATGTACGAGAAGCTGGTCTACGACGACTTCGTGTTCACCACGCCGGCGCAGGTGGAGCCCAGGCTCTATGACCGCACGCTCACCATGAACGGCGTGTCCAAGGCCTACAACATGACGGGCTGGCGCATCGGCTACGCCGCCGGACCGCAGAAGCTGATCGATTCCATGATCACCGTGCAGTCGCAGAGCACGTCGAACGCCAGCTCGATCAGCCAGGCGGCGTCGGTCGCCGCCTTGAACGGCCCGACCGACTTCATCCCCAAGAACGTCGCGGTCTTCAAGCAGCGCCGCGACCTCATCGTCTCGATGCTGAACCAGTCCAAGGGGCTGAAATGCCCGCGGCCGGAAGGCGCGTTCTATGTCTATCCGTCGTGCGCCGGCGCGATCGGCAAGAAGACACCCGACGGCAAGACGATCGAGAACGACACCGACTTCGTGAACTACCTTCTTGAATCCGAGGGTCTGTCTGTCGTGCAGGGCTCGGCCTTTGGCCAGGGTCCGGCCTTCCGCATCTCCTACGCCACCGCGACCGACCTCCTCGAAGAGGCCGGCCGGCGCATCCAGCGGGCCTGCGGGGCGCTGTCGTAGAATACGGATCCGCTCGACCGGTCAGGGCCAACCCACGGCATTGACCGATCCTTGCCGACTACCCGGCAAGTAGTTGCTGGACGACACCGCTGTCGCGATAGTCCTGTCGCAACGCGCGGCGCCTTGGGCAGCCAGCGGGTCGATGGAGTGGGGTCGCGTGATGAAGGTTGCCTTTGCCGGAGCATTCGCCGCGCAGATGGCGGAGCCCGTGCGGACACGACTTGCCCTGCCGTGCGAGCTGGTGGTCGATGACGAGGCCGCCATCGTCCCGCGCCTGAGCGATGTCGATGTGCTGGTCTCGATGGGCTTCTCGGCCGTCATGGCCGAGGCTGCACCGCGGCTTCGGCTGGTGCAGGTGCCGGGCGCAGGCCTCGATCGGATCGATCGCGGCGCGCTCGGGCCGGGCACGCATCTCGCCAATGCCTACGGTCACGAGGCCGGCATCGCCGAGTACATCATCGGCGCCATGATCGCGCTCACCCGCTCGTTCGGGCGGCTCGACGCCAGGATGCGCCACGGCGAATGGGAAAGTCAGTGGGCCGTCGGCAAGGCCGCACCGCCGCTCTGGCCGGAACTGGCGGGCAAGACGTTGGGCATCCTGGGCTTCGGCCACATCGGGCAAGCGCTGGCCCGCCGCGCCGCCGCCTTCGACATGCAGGTCTGTGCCATCCGGCGACAGGCCCAGGCGGAGATGCCAGCCGGCGTATCGTTCGTGGGCGGTCCCGAACGACTGGATGAGGTGCTGCGGCTGGCCGATTATCTTGCCGTCACGCTGTCGCTCTCCTCCGAGACGCGCAACCTGATCGCCGGGCGCCGGCTGCAGTTGATGAAGCCGACTGCTTTCCTGGTCAACGTGGCGCGCGCCGAGATCTTCGACGAGGGGGCGCTCTACGGCGCGCTTGCAACGGGCAAGCTCGCCGGCGCGGCGCTCGATGTCTGGTATCGCTATCCGACCGCGACCGGGCCGACGCCGCCGGCCACGCAGCCCTTTCACGAGCTCGGCAATGTGATCATGACTCCCCACATTTCCGGCTGGACGGAAGGCATGCTCGAGGCCCGCGCCACGCTGATCGCCGACAACATCGCGCGGACGGCACGGGGAGAAATGCCCATCAACGTCATCAAGCCGGCGTCCTGACCAGTGCCGGTGAAGGAAGGCGCCCATCGCTGGTCATCGCGCCTGCCGTTCTATTACGGCTGGCTGATCGTGGGCGTCGCGTTCGTCACCATGGCGATCGCCGTCAGCGCCCGCACCGCCTTTTCGCTCCTGCTGCCGCCGCTGATCGACGAGTTCGGCTGGCATCGCGGCGTCGTCGCCGGCGCCTTCTCCTTCGGCTTCCTGTTCTCCGCGGTCTTGAGCCCGATCGTGGGCCGCGTGATGGATCGACGGGGCCCGCGCGTGGTGATCGAAAGCGGCGTCTGCCTGCTGGCGGCCGGGCTTTTCCTCGCCCCGGCGATCAAGGAGCCGTGGCAGCTCTATGCGACGCTGGGCGTCCTGGTCGGCGGCGGCGCCAACCTCATGACCTTCACCGCACAGTCGCTTTACCTGCCCAACTGGTTCGTTCGCCGCCGCGGCCTGGCCATCAGCATCGCCTTCACCGGCGTCGGCATCGGTGCCGTCGTGTTGCTGCCCTGGCTGCAGACGATCATCGGCCGGGAGGGCTGGCGCGCCTCGTGCTGGACCATGGGCCTGTTGGTGCTTCTCGTCCTGGGTCCACTGAACCTTTTCGTGCAGCGCAAGCCGCAGGATATCGGCCTGCTGCCGGACGGCGCATCGTCGGTGCCCGGGACCGGCAAGCCGCGCAGTGCCTTGACCATCGTCGATCCGGCCTGGGCGTCGGTGGACTGGACGATCGCGCGGGCGATCCGCACCGGCCGCTTCTGGTGG
>JABCYT010000325.1 GCA_013290035.1 Alphaproteobacteria bacterium | reverse complement strand
GAGGCCTTCGGAGCGAGCACGTCGGCCCGTGCGGAATCATGGTCTGCCACGTTCTGGTCGACTGTCGACTGAGGAACGGCGTTGGTCTTGACCAGCTCCTGCGAGCGCTGGAGCGTCAGCGCTGCGTTCTTCTCGACGGCCTGTGCCTTTGCCAGAGCAGCCTCAGACTGCGCCACCGCGGCCTTGTAGGTGTCCTGTTCGATGACAAACAGGAGATCGCCGGTCTTGACCTGCTGCCCGTCCGTGAAGGCCTGCTTCTGCAGGAAGCCGGACACGCGGGCCACCAGGTTGACGGTCTTGATGGCCTGGGCGCGTCCGACATGGTTCGCCGAACTCGTAACGCTTCGCTGCGTCGCGGCCGCAACGATCACGGCTGGGAGTGGCGGCTGGGCGGCGTCGGGCCCGTCTGCGCACACGCTGTTACGCTGCGCCGCCAGCAACAGAACGCTGATGGCGACGATGCGGGCAATTCGCTTGGAGCGCGCCGGCACCACCTTCCCCACCGGGTTAGGCGGCCTGCGCTCTCTGAGGCGCCCGCTCGGCTCGCGCGGCGCATCGGTTCCCAGCGGTCGCATCCACTGGTCTCGCCTAATAGTCAACAGGATCGCGGATGATCGGGCAGGTCATGCAATGCCCGCCGCCCCGGCCGCGGCCCAGCTCGGCGCCGACGATGGTGATGACCTCGATGCCCTGCTTGCGCAGCAGCGTGTTGGTGTAGGTGTTGCGGTCGTAGGCGAAGACCACGCCCGGCGAGGCGCAGACCAGGTTGGCGCCACTGTCCCACTGGGTGCGCTCGCGCATGTAGGCATTGCCGCCGGTCTCGACGACCCGCATCTTCTTGACGCCCAGCGCGTCGCCCACGGTTTCCACGAACGGCTTCTCGTCCTTGTGCAGCTCGACGCCGCCCGGCTTGTTGCTCGGCCGGTAGGAATAGGCGTGGATATTGTAGACGATGTCGGGATAGAGCAGCACGCAGTCGCGATCGGCGAAGGTGAACACCGTGTCGAGATGCATCGCCGCCCTGAGCTTGGGCATGGCGGCCACGATCACCCGCTGGGCCGCGCCCTGCTTGAACAGCGCCGCCGCGACCTGGCTGATGCCCTGGCGCGAGGTCCGCTCGCTCATGCCGATCAGCACGCAGCCCTTGCCGATCGGCATCACGTCGCCACCCTCGACCGTGGCCAGGCCGTGGTCCTCGGTCGGATCGCCCCACCACACCTTGACCTTGCCGGCGAAGTCGGGATGGAACTTGTAGATCGCCGTGGTCAGGATCGGCTCCTCGTGCCGCGCCGGCCAGAACAGCGGGTTGAGCGTGACGCCGCCATAGATCCAGCACGTCGTGTCGCGCGTGTAGAGCGTGTTGGGCAAGGGCGGCAGCAGGTATTCGGTGACGCCGGCGGCGTCCTTGACCAGGGTGAGCATCTCGCCGCCGTGGGTTTCCGGGAACTCCTCGGTCGACAGGCCGCCGATCAGGGTCTCCGCCAGATCGCGCGGTTTTAGGCCGTTGAGGTAGCTCTTGATCTCGTCGACCAGGCCCAGGCCGACCTGGTTGGGCACCACCTGATTGTCGAGGATCCACTTCTTCGCTTCGGGGATGGCCACGGTCTCGGCCAGCAGGCTGTGCATCTCGACAACGTCGACGCCGCGATCTCGCATCTTCTGCATGAAGTCGAAGTGGTCGCGCTTGGCGTTGTCGACCCACATGACGTCGTCGAACAGCAGGGTGTCGCAGTTGCTAGGCGTCAGCCGCTGATGCGCCCGGCCCGGCGCGCACACCATGACCTTGCGCAGCTGGCCGACCTCGGAGTGGACGCCAAAGGGCGTGGATGACGTGGAAGGTGCCTGTGCCATGTAACGCTCCGTTGTCAGATGGTGATGTAGCCGGTCGCCAGCCACCAGATGCCGACGACGGCGCCGATGACCGCCAGGATGAAGATGACCCAGTCCCAGACGTTGGTGAAAACCGGCTTGCCCTGCTCGCGGCGGGCCCAGAAGGAGAGCGCGGTGCCGGGTGCGTAGAGCACCGCTGAGAGGAGGATGAACTTCAGGCCGCCGGCATAGAGCAGGAAGATGGTGTAGACGGTGGCGATGCCCGCGATGATGAGGTCGCGATTGCGCTCCTGTGGCCGCACGTCATAGGTCTCACCGCGCCGGGTGAGCTTCAGCCCATAAGCAGCGACGAACAGGAACGGGATCAACGACATCGCGCTGGTCAGATTCAGCATCAGGGCGAAGGCGTCCCGCGACCAGTAGGTCGTGATGACGATGAGCTGAACCACGATATTGGTCGCCCACAGCGCCGCCACCGGCACCTTGTTCTTGTTCTCCCGGGCGAACAGTGCCGGCATGTCCCTAGTCTTGGCCGCGGTGAACAGCACCTCGGCGCAGATCAGCGACCAAGCGAGGTAGGCGCCCAGCACCGACACCAGCAGGCCGATGCTGACGAAGACTGCGCCCCAATGCCCGACCACGGCCTCGAGCACCGTCGCCATGGAGGGCTGACGCATGCCGGCGATGTCTGCCCGCTGCATCACCGCGTAGGGCAGCAAGGTCACCAGCACCATCAGCGAGGTGACGATGATGAAGCCCAGGATCGTCGCACTGCCGACGTCGGAGCGTTCCTTGGCGAACCGGGAGTAGACGCTGGCGCCCTCGATGCCCAGGAACACGAACACCGTGACGAACATTGTCGCCCGGACCTGCTCGAAGACGCTGCCCGTGAGGTCGCCGCCATACAGGTTGGCGCTGAACAGATCGAGCTTGAAGGCGAAGATCAGCAGCACGATGAAGACCAGGATCGGCACCACCTTGGCCACCGTGACGATGCTGTTGATGACGGCGGCCTGCTGGGTGCCGCGCAAAATCATGAAATGGAACAGCCAGATGCCGGCCGAGGCGACCAGGATCGCCACCGCCGTGTTGCCGTCGCCGAACACCGGGAAGAACGCGCCCAGGGTCGACTTGATCAGCACCCAGTAGGAGACGTTGCCGATGCAGCTGCCGATCCAGTAGCCGAAGGCCGAGAGGAAGCCCGGATAGTCGCCGAAGCCCGCCTTGGCGTAGGCAAAGACACCGGCATCGAGGTCGGGCTTGCGCTCGGCCAGCGACTGGAACACGCGGGCCAGCATGTACATGCCGGTCCCGGCGATCAGCCAGGCGATGACCGCGCCCATCGGACCGGTGGCGCTGGCGAAGGTCCGCGGCAGCGAGAAGATGCCGGCACCGACCATGCCACCCACCACCATGGTGGTGAGGGCGAACAGCGAAAGCTTTTGTGTCTGCTCCGGCGCCATCGAGTCCTCCCGTTGTGTTTTCCTAGAACCGCCAGCCGAGCTTGAGCGCGGCGCCGACGTGCCACACGGCGAAGCTGAAGGCCTCGATGTTGGACCAGTTGCGCTCGTAGGCCATCTGCAGGTCGATGGCCGGCCGGCCGAACAGCGTGGCGTTCCTGTCCGAACCGAACCACGCGCTCGGCAGCACGAACTCGAGCGTGGCGATCGGCTCGAGGAACCATTCGTTTTCGGTGAAGCCCAAGTAGGGATCGAAAGTGCGGAACATCAGTTCAGCGCCGAGGCTGACGTTCCATTGCTCGTTGATCACGTAGGTCGCCGAGGGGATGGCATAGAACGCCCACGACGAGGGCTCGGGATCGCGGAAGCGGCGCTGAGCGAACATCGTCATGCCGAGCGACCATATCGTTTCGGATAATGTATTGGGCGAGAACGGCACCCGCTTCAAGCTCGCGTCGAAGTTGTAGGTTTTGTTGACTCCGAGATTGAGGTCCTGGCGGGTGGCGAAACGCTCCCTGAAGAACGGATCGAAGTCGAAGCGCGGCGCATAGGCGAAGTATGGCGAGAAGGCTTGGTCGTCGGTGGGGTCGACGTATTGCAGCCGGCCGGACAGGGCGATCTTGTCGAAGTTGGCGAACGACACCGCTGGCTGCCATGCCTGGGTGAAGCGGTCGACCTCGGCGCGGGCGTTGGCGGTGAAGCGCAGCGGCAGGTCGAACACCGGCGTCGACCATGAGGCGCCCAGGATCGGGCTGAACTCCGCCGAGTTGATGCCGGCCGGCCCGGTCACGGGGGCGAGGTTGGCGTTGGAGTTGTAGAACATCGGCAGCAGGCCGTTGATCGTGAACTGCGAGCGCCGCGCCTGCTGCTCGAGCCCCGGCGTGGTCGCGAAGATATTGTCCTGCGGCGTCGTCCCATAGCGGTCCGGCGTGCCGAACATCGCATCGATTCGCGCCGAGTCGCCGTCGCTGTGCGCATCGCTGTGCTGCGCGAAGACTCTGTCGATGGGAGCAACCAGCACAGCAGATGACAGGGCCGCAAGGGCAATGAATCCCCTTGGCAATCGGCCAGACCGCTCCTCTCCAGGCGTAGGCCAGAGCTTCATTGCACTCTCCAGTGTCCGGAAAGGCGTGGCTTCACGCTCAACCCGAATACCCGCATGCAACTGATTCCAGAATGCTGTGCCCGGCTTTTTTTAAAGTCAATTGAAGGGAGGGGATTCCGCGCCCGCAGAGACTAGGTATGCATTTGTCGCGACCCGTCGTGCTCGGCCGTTGGTTCAGATGGACCTTGGTTCACGCGAGCCTCCTCCTTTAGCGTTGCACCTCCAGTCCCGGCGGATCGACCGCAACGCTTTCCTGCGCGGGCTCCTGGATGCGGAACAACGCGACGTAGAGCGCCGGCAGGACGATCAGCGTGAGGATCGTCGCCACGAACAGGCCGCCCATGATGGCGAAGGCCATCGGTCCCCAGAACACGTCGGCGGCGATCGGAATGAATCCGAGCACCGTGGAAATCGCCGTCAGCATGATGGGGCGGAAGCGGGAAAGTGTCGCCTCGATCACGGCGTCCCAGGCGTGCGGCCGCTGCGTTCGCTCGGTCTCGATCTGCTCGATGAGGAGAACCGCGTTCCGCGCGATCATGCCGAACAGGGCGAGAATGCCCAGGATGGCGACGAAGCCCAGCGGCTTGCCGACGATCAGCAGGGTGAAGACGATGCCAATCAGGCCCATCGGGATCACGCTCACGACCAGGAACAGGCGGCTGAAGCTGTGCAGCTGCGCCATCAGGAAGAACAGCATGAGCAGCAGCATCAAGGGCACCTTGGCGAACACCGAGGCCTGCGAA
>JABCYT010000324.1 GCA_013290035.1 Alphaproteobacteria bacterium | reverse complement strand
TGACCTGCTCCATCATCTGCTTGAAGCCCTTGGTCACGTCGCCCACCAGATAGGCCGTGGCGCCGTCCAGGATGATCTCGCCCGAGGCCATCGAGCGCGTGCCAAGCTTGTCCTTCAGCCGCACGATCCGGTAGCTGTTGCGACTGCCGTCCTCCAGCCGCCGCGGCAGGGCGAACATGGCGAGGCCCTTGGTGCCGGGCGCCGCGCCGCGCGGCCGCGCCAGCAGAACGGCGACGTCGGCATCGGCGTGGCTGCAGAACCATTTCTGGCCATGCAGCTTCCAGCGCTCCACGCCGTCGGCGCCGACATTGATGCGCTCGGCCTCGGTCTCCAGCGCGCCGACGTCGGAGCCGCCGGCCTTTTCGGTTATGAACTGCGTACCCTTGAGCATGATCGCCGGGTCCTGGCTGAGCAGCCGGTCGAGCAGCAGCTTTTTCAGCGCCGGCGAGCCGAAGCGCTTGATGACGAAGTTGGAGGTGTCGGATACCGAGACCGGACACATCAGGCCGAACTCGGCCTGCACGAAGAGGTAGGTGATGCCGTACTTCACCAGCGGATGGGCGGGCTCGGTCATGCCGAGCACGCCGGCGCGGTGGGTCATGGCGTGCATGCCGAATTCCTCGAAGGCGATCTTCTCCATCTCGCGGTAGGCGGGGTGGTAGTCGATCCAGTCCTCGTCACGGCCGAAACGGTCGCGCGGCAGCAGCACCGGCGGGTGCTTGTCGGCGACCATGGCGAGGTCGTCGAGGCGGTTGCCGGCGAGCGCGCCCAGCCGCTCGAAATGCGGCGTCATCGCCGCGCTGAGGCCGGGCTCCAGGTAGAGCGACAGCAGGTCCTGGAACTGCCGGTCGATGGCATAGAAGTTCCGGCCGTGCGCGTCGAGCGCGATGTGCTCGGCGCCGTCCGGCGGCGTGATCACGTTGGTCGGCATGTCGGGCATGATTTCCTCCTCATTGGGGCCAACCGCGCTTGAGGACGCGCTCGACATAGGGCGGCACGATCCGGGTGGCGGGGCCATAGACGTGTTCCTGGAACAGCGGCTGGTTGTCGGTCGGCTCCAGGTTGAGCTCGACGGTGTAGACATGCGAGCGGCGCCTGGCCTGCAGCACGAAGCCCGCCGCGGGATAGACCTCGCCGGACGTGCCGATCGCCATGAACAGGCCGCAGCGTTCCAGGGCGGCGTTGATCTCGTCCATGTGCATGGGCATCTCGCCGAACCACACGATGTTTGGCCGCAGTTCGCCCACCGTCTTGCAGTTGGCGCAGACCGACTGGGGCGTGAGGTCGATATCGGAGGCGAACACGGTGCCGCAGTGCATGCAGCGGATTTCGCCATCGCGGCCATGCATGTGGATCACGTTTTGCGAGCCCGCCTGCTCGTGCAGCGGATCGATGTTCTGGGTCACGATGGTGACCTCGCCGTCGTATTTCTGCTCGAGGTGCGCCAGCGCCTTGTGGGCGGCATTGGGCGCGATGTGGGCGGCGCGCAACATCTTGCGAGTGTCGTTGTAGAAATCGAGCACCTTCTTCTTGTCGCGATGCCAGGCCTCGATGGTGGCGACTTCCTCGAGGTTCACCCGGTTCCACAGCCCGTCCTTGTCGCGGAACGTGTCGATGCCGCTTTCCTTGGAGATGCCCGCGCCGGTCAGGACGACGATTCCGGCGGGCAGGAAATCCTGATGCATGCGGGCCAATCTAGCCCCGTGCTAGGGTGAGATGCCATGACCATCGGGGTTCTCTTCGTCTGCACCGGCAACATCTGCCGCTCGCCCATGGCGGAGGGCGTGTTCCGCAGCATGGCACGCCAAGCGGGCATCGACTCTGCCTTCACCATCGATTCGGCGGGGACCTATGAGGGCCATGCCGGCGAAGCGCCGTCGCTGCCCGCCATCAAGGCAGCGGCGCGCCGCGGCTACGACATCTCCGGCCTGCGCGCGCGTCCGGTAGTGGCCGCCGATATCGCCCGCTTCGACCATGTGCTGGCGATGGACCGCGGCCACCTGGCCGAACTGCGTCGCCTGGCGCCGCGCGGGTTCGCCGTACGACCGCGCCTGTTCACCACTGGCGACGTTGCCGATCCCTATGGCGGCACCGCGCGCGACTACGAGCGCGCGCTCGACGTGATCGAAGCCGGCTGCAGGGATCTGCTTGCGACGCTGACGCCCGAGGCAAAGGCGAAGATTGCTTGAGCCCAATCTTGCCTCCCCCGTCTTACGGGGGAGGGATGACTTTGTTCGATCGGAATCCTCGCTAGAACGGCCACTTCAACCCCAGCTCGCCGAAGCGGTTCACCACGTTGAAGGTGAGCCGTGAGACGTCGTTGTCGAACTTGTTGTGGGGCAGGCTGCCGCAATAGGTGATCGAGCCGACCGAGAACACCGCGCCGCCCTTGGGCTTCTCGATGTAGGCCATGTCGGCACGGATCAATTCTTCCAGCGTCTGGCCGGGAATGGTGGTGGTGAAGCCCAGCCGCTCCTCATGCACGACGACGAAGTGCTTGCGGTCGTGACCTTCGGACGAGGCGAGCACGACGGTGTTGAGCGGGCTGCCCAGGCGATGGTCGAGCCGGTCGAGTTCGAAGCCTGCCGCGCCGCCGCCGGAAAAGCCGTAGCCGCCGAACAACTCGTCCTTCACGCCTTCGAACACCCAGGCATGATGGTTGTCGCGCGCCGCCGGCGTCTGGCGATAGGAATCGCCCACGAACGTGCCCTGGCTCGAGAAGCCGATGCCGCACAGGAGATTGGGCGGGCGGTCGGAGCGCCGCCACAGGCCGCCATACGCGCCGTCGAAGGCATGGTAGTATTCGCCGGGCTCGGCCGGCCAGGTGCGGATGCCGCCTTCGGTGCGGCGCACCTCGATGGCGCCCGGTACCGCGTCCGACAAGGCCACCCGCCAGTAGAAGCCGTTGCCGCCGAGATACATCAGCCGGCCGCCCTTCTCGGTGTAGGCCTGCAGCGCGTCCAAGGTGCGCTCGGTATGGTACTCCGGATGCGTGCCGGTCATCACCACCTTGTAGGATGCCAGGATCTCGACGCCCTTCTCATGCAGGTCGTGGTCGGTGACGACGTCGTAGGCGATGCCCATGCGGTCGAGCCAGCCAGTGAGATGGGTGTCGGCCGGCAGGTGGCGCAGGCCCGAGCCCGCCGCGTCGTTGAAGGTGAGATAGTCGGGCCGCCAGCTCAGCAGCGGCCGCAGATGCGAGGAGTAGGCCACGCCCGAGCCGTCGCGGTGGAAATTGTAGGTCGAGAGACCGTAGTCCTTGTGGTCGTCGGGATTGTTGGCGGCGGCTTTCCAGTCGGCGACCCTTTTGCGGAACGCCTCGTCGAAGACACCGCGCGAGAAATTGGCGTAGACCTGATAGGTGAAAGTCGAGGCGATGTAGCAGACCTTGCCGCGCGGCTTGCCGATCTGCGGGCGCACGAAGAACGGGATGACGTCGCGATGCGGCCCGCAGCGCAGCTGCATGCCATAGACGCCGCTTCGCATGTCCTTGGGAATCGTGAAGCTGAAATCGTCGGTCCAGCCGCAATCGTGCAGATCGTCGTCGTGGAAATGGATGGCGGCGTATTGATGAGGTGCTGCCTTCCAGTCGCGCTCCTCGCCGCTCCACGACGCGCCCTTCATGGCGCGGGTCGGCAGGTTCACCAGCCGACCGTGCAGGCCGTTGGGGCCGCTGTCCTCGATCTCCAGGGTCGCCATGCGGCGGGCGAAGTCCCAGGCGCCGAGCCCGGCGATCCTGGGGGCTTCGATCTTGCCGTTGAAGCAGCGTTGGGCGGGACGATCGGCGGCCGCTTCGCCGCCGATCAGGACCGCCTGCGGCGCGTCCACGGCGAGGGAAGGCGCGGTGGCACTGGCCTCGCCCTCGTCGTCGACGGCGAAGGTGCGCTTCAGCGGCTGCTGGCCGACGCGCAGCATGCCGGTCGCGGGATCGGCGCTGGCCCACACGCGATACCAGATGCGCGAGCGCAGCTTCTTGCCAACGACGACGCGCGCTCCGCCGCTTTCCAGCGCCATGCCTTCGGGCGTCAGCACCAGCGCGAAGCCCGCGCCGGTCGCGGGATCGCGCCGCGAGATCACGGTCTGCGGTCCGTCCTCGGGCAGGGTCGGCCAGATCAGCACCTCGATGGCGAGCGCGCCGGAGAGCGTCACGTCCCTGGCGCCTTCGATCAGGGCATAGGAGCCGGGCCAGGCGTGCTGCTGGCGTGAGGCGAAGCGGCCGTCGAACAGATCCGACTGGTCTTCGATCTTGGGTGGCAGGCCGCCGGGATTGGGATCGCCGCGGATGATCCGCACCAGCATGGCGTGATACGGGCCGGGGCCCGCGCTCGAAACCTTGAAGGTGATCTTGTCGCCGGCACGTACCGAGATGCGGTCGGCATAGCCGGTCAGCGGTGCTGTCACGTTTGTCTCCCCTAGAGCGGGCGATATAGTCGCCCGAAGGCAGGGAGCATTCCATGACCAAGATGATCCGTCGCCGCATGGCGATGGCCGGCACGCTTGTTGCGCCGCTGCGCGCCCGGCACGGCTGGGCGCAGTCGGTCAAGCCGGAGCCGCGATGACGCGCGCCGAACTCAAGGGGAAGATCCAGACCGTCCTGGGTCCGATCGCTCCGCAGTCGCTGGGCCGCACGCTGATGCACGAGCATGTGCTGTGCGACATCCGGCCGCCGGGCACGCGCGCGGACAACGATCTCGGCCCCGAGATCACCCTGGAGAATGTCTGGCAGATCAATTACGGCCGCGGCCTCAGGCGCGCCGGCCGCAAGTACATGCTCGACCTCGAGGACATCGCCACCCGCGAAGTGCGCATGATGAAGCACGAGGGCGGCGATGCCATCGTCGAGCTGACCTGCGGCGGCCTGTCGCCCGATCCCAACGGCCTCAGGCGCATCGCCGCCGGCACCGGCGTGCATCTGATCATGGGCTGCGGCTACTACGTCAACGACTACCAGGACCCGAAGAACCACGGGCGCGCGGTCGAAGATTTCGCGCAGGAAATGATCGGCCAGATCCTGCACGGCGCCTGGGATACCGAGGTGCGCGCCGGCATGATCGGCGAGATCGGCTGCAGCGCTCCGTGGACCGACACCGAGAAGCGGGTGATGCAGGCGGCATTGATCGGCGCGGCCGAGACCGGCGCGGCCATC